>NZ_JAUBQW010000041.1:0-46136 GCF_036701485.1 Microcoleus sp. Pol11C3
TAATCTACAATTATTGTTGGGTGGAATCGATGCAGAAAAGCCTTATCTTTAGTTGAGTTTGAATATATCGGTCGCTCATATTCATAGTTTGCGATCGATTATTCAGCAAGCCCTAGTTATAGGGTGATAAGATAATAACAGGTTTGCAGTAGCGCTTGTGGGCTACTGTAAACCCCATACTACAAAACCCCTTTAGAACTCGGAATCCGACTGGCGCGCCGCGGATCGATTTCCACTGCCATCCGCAGAGCTCGCGCAAATGCCTTAAACGTCGCTTCCACAATGTGATGAGAATTTCCGCCCTGCAATTGTCGAATGTGCAGTGTCATTTGAGTGTGGTTCACCACCGCCGAAAAAAATTCTCTCACTAATTCAGTATCGTAAGTGCCGATCCGCTGGTTGGGAATTTCCAAGCTGTAACTTAAGTGAGGCCGTCCCGAAAAATCCAGCACGACTTCAATTAAAGCCTCATCCAAAGGTGCGATGAAATGTCCGAAACGAGAAATGCCCGATCGATCGCCGACAGCTTTTGCTAGCGCTTGGCCTAAGGTAATTCCCACATCCTCGTTCGTGTGGTGGTCGTCAATCTCCAAATCCCCGATAGCCTGCACGTCCAAATCGATCAATCCGTGAGAAGCAATCTGGTGCAACATATGGTCTAAAAACGGAATCCCCGTAGACGCCTTGCAAGTTCCCACACCGTCGAGATTGAGGCTGGCCGTGACATCCGTTTCGAGTGTCGTGCGTTTCACCAAGGCGGCCCTAGCTGGTTGAACTGAACTTGCAGGAGGCACAGAAGGGCGATCGATTATCTCCATAATTCGCAATTGGTCATTCATTAGAATTAATTAGTAATTTGGGATTAACACTTTTGTAGCGGACAACGGACAGTTATTGACAGTTGACTGTTTGCAAATCTTGCTGTTAACTGTCTAAAAACTTCGTTGTCAACTGTTAACTATCAACTGTTGAGGGCGGGCACGGGGCACCGCCCCTACAACTAACTGTCAACTGTCAACTGTTTAAAAGCTGTTACATTCCCATGATTTCGTAACCAGCATCGACATACAAAACTTGACCCGTAATCCCGCTAGCGAGATTGCTGCACAGAAAAGCCGCCGCATTTCCCACTTCCTGCTGAGTCACCGTCCGCCGCAGTGGCGCCACTTCCTCAACGTGGTGGATCATGTCCAGAATACCGCCAACTGCTGACGAAGCCAGAGTCCGAATCGGGCCAGAAGAAATCGCATTTACCCGAATATTTAACGGGCCCAGTTCAGCAGCCAGATAACGAACATTCATTTCCAAAGCCGCCTTAGCAATTCCCATCACATTATAATTAGGAACTACCCGGACGCCGCCCAAATAAGTCAGCGTTACAATACTGCCGCCCTCGGCCATCAGGGGTTTAGCAGCAGCACAAAGCCGCACCAGCGAGTAAGCGCTAATATCCAAAGCGTTGGAGAAACCTTGGCGCGAAGTGTTGGTGAAATCTCCCGAAAGTTCGTCCTTGCCGGCAAAAGCCAGACAGTGGATCAGGACATCTAACTTGCCCCACTTGTCGGCTATGGTTTGAAAAGTAGACTCAATTTCGCTCTCGTCTTGGACATTGCATGGCAAATACAGACTGGGATTGAGCGGTTCCACCAGTTCAGCGACTTTGCGCTCGTGCTTGCCTTTCTCGTCCTTCAAATAAGTTATGCCGAGGTTGGCCCCAGCTTTGTGGAGCTGCTGAGCGATGCCCCAGGCGATCGAGCGATTGTTGGCAATGCCCGTAACAAGAGCATTTTTTCCGGTCAAATCTATCATCTGTATTTCTTCTAGAAGCAACTAGCACCGTTCTCATTGGCTCTATGCGACAACCCCGCCAGTTTAGACACAACTGATTCAGATTTAACTGATTGAGACACAATTGAGACACAATTGATATTAATTTTGCTGTGGAGCTACATGGGGGGGGAATTGAAAAAGTTAAGAGAAGGGCTAGATTTAATCATACAGCGTGTGTTTACCTTAACATTAGATGGAAGTAACAGAATCCTTGCATATTGGAGGTTGGGAAGTATATTTACTCAATAAGGTTAATCGGCAAGTTATAAAGTATTGATTAGTACAAAGGATCTAGTCGTGACCCATGATAGACCGCTAGCAGCCGTGTTCCGCCAAATCAGCGGCGGGGCGTTTCCACCCATTGTGGAAACCTTTGAACGGGGCAAGACAATTTTTTTCCCTGGAGACCCGGCTGAGCGCGTCTACGTTCTCATCAAAGGTGCTGTCAAGCTCTCCAGGGTCTATGAAGCAGGAGAAGAAATTACAGTCGCCCTCCTGCGCGAAAATAGCGTATTTGGGGTGCTGTCTCTGATTACGGGACACCGATCGGACAGGTTTTACCACGCGGTAGCCTTTACGCCGGTGGAATTGATCTCGTTGCCGATCGAACAAGTCGAGAAAGCGCTCAAGGAAGACGCAGAATTGCCTATGGTTTTGCTGCGGGGACTGTCGTCTCGGATTTTGCAAACCGAGATGATGATTGAAACGCTGGCACACCGAGATATGGGTTCGAGACTCGTCAGCTTTTTGCTGATTCTGTGCCGGGATTTTGGCGTGCCCGGTACAGAGGGGATTACGATTGATTTGAAGCTGTCCCACCAGGCGATCGCCGAAGCGATCGGCTCGACGCGGGTAACTGTGACTCGTTTGCTCGGGGATCTCAGGCAAGAAACCATGATCTCGATCCACAAGAAAAAGATCACAGTCCACAACCCGGTGGCTTTAAGCCAGCAATTCACTTGATGCCGAGAAAGTATAGGATTTTGGATTTTGGATTTTAGATTCAATCCAAAATCCAAAATCCAAAATCTAAAATCGGAATGACTGCTGGATACATCCTGGTATTTGTAATTTTAGTGTTGGGGGGTGTGATCGCCACTGTCAGCGATCGCCTTGGGACGAAAGTCGGCAAGGCAAGGTTGAGTTTGTTCAAGCTTCGCCCCCGCGATACTGCTGTTGTTGTGACTGTTATGGCCGGCAGCATCTTGTCAGCACTGACTCTGGGCATTTTGTTTGCTACTAGCAAGCCGCTGCGAACGGGAGTTTTTAGAATAGACGAAATTCAAAAAAGGCTCAACAACGCCCGCGGAGAAATCAACCAGGCCACTCAAGAAAAAAATCGAGTTGAAAGTGAATTAGCTCAAGCCAGAGGCGCTCAAGCGCAAGCTAGAGCCAATTTAGAGCAAATTAATCAATCCCTCCAAGCTGCTAATGCCGAGCAAGCTCGGACGCAAACAAAATTAAACTCGCTGCGGGCCCAGCTTAACAGCGTGCAAGCAGCCAAGTCTAAAACTGAACAGCAGTTAAGTCAGGTAGAAGCGGCTAAATCTCAGACAGAAGAACAGCTCAGGAGTGTGGAATCGGCTAAATCTCAGACAGAAGAACAATTGAAACTGGTTGAAACGATCCGATCAACTACCCAAGCTCAGCTCGATCGCACCGAGAACCAATTGAAAACAGTTTCTGCTCAAAAAACGACTTTAGGATCGGAAATCGCTCAACTGCAAGAGGAACGGCAACAGTTAATCGGGCAGCGAGAGGAGGTAAAAACTCAAATTGCCCAGCGCGATCGAGAAATTGCCCAGCGGGACAAGGAAATTGTCGATCGCAACGAACTAATTGCCCAGCGAGACAAGGAAATTGCCCAGCGGGTGCAAAATCTCGCCGAGCGCGATCGCATAATTGTCGATCGCGACAAAGTAATTGTCGAGAGGGAAGCACTCTTAGAAACCTTGGCACAGCAACAAACTCAACTCGAACAGCAACAAACTTTATTGCAGCAGCAAGTGCAAGTTTTGGAACGGGACTTTCAGGCAATCCGCGAGGGTACAGTTGCCATCAGGCGCGGTCAAATTTTAGCTGCCGGCGTGGTTCGCATTATCGAACCCGGTATGGCAAGTCGCGCGATCGATCGACTCTTGCAAGAAGCAAATAAAACCACCGTCGGACTCATGCAGCCGGAAAATAAAAAGGTTAGGGACCAGGTTATTCAAATTACTAAAGCAGAAATCGATCAACTAATTAGTCAGGTTAAAGACGGTCAAGACTACGTGGTGCGGATTGTCGCCGGCGCTAATTACCTGCGACAAGAAAAGCTAATTAAGGTATTCGCAGAAGCCGAAATCAATCGAGTGGTTTTCCGCGCTGGAGATGTGATTGCAGGGGTTGCTGTCGATCCTGTAGCCTTGCCCGACGAACAGGTGCGGCAGCAGTTGCAGCAATTGATCGAAGCTTGTCAATTTCGTGCTCGTTTGATCGGGGTTGTCGGCGGTAGAGTCCAAGTTGCGGACAATCGGATTGAAACTTTGGGTGGTTTTGTCGAGCGGTTGCAGCAGTACGAGAAACCGCTGGACGTTCAGGCGATCGCGGCAGATGTCACTTACATCGCCGGCCCGCTTAAAATAGATTTAGTTGCTCTTGAAAACGGAGCCGTTGTTTTCCGCACCGGACAACAAAAACAAGGCCCCGGAGACTTGAAAATTAAAAAATAAATTTGGTAATTAATAATGGGTAACTGGCTATGATTTTAGGTTTCGATCCAGGTAAAGACAAATGCGGCCTAGCTGTAATGGGTAAAGACAACAATGTCTCCTACCATCAAGTTGTACCCTCCGAGAGTGCAATTTCGACTATTCAATCTCTGTGCAAACAGTTTTCAATTGAGTTATTGGTACTTGGAGATCAAACGACTTCTAAGAGTTGGAAACAAAAACTGACGGAGAGTTTGTCGCCTGTGATAAAAATTGTTCAAGTTGACGAGAGGTACAGCAGTTTGGAAGCCAAGGAACGCTACTGGCAAATGTACCCTCCGACGGGACTTTCGCGCTTGATTCCGCAGGGGATGCGGACGCCGCCGAGGCCGGTGGACGATATTGTGGCGATCGTCCTAATTGAAAGATATTTAAACAAAATTTAATCAATTTTATAACCCTTCCCACTCATTTCTGGTAATATTTCCTTGACGTAATATCCTAGATAACAATGCTTGACTGATATCTCCCTGATGGGGATTGGGAATTGTCAGCTTCAATTCACCTTTTACCATGTATTGATGCTTCCCACCAGGGTAAGGCCCGTCAAAACCAACCTCTCTCAAATACCGAACTCAATCGCGACGACTAATTAGCCCAAACGTCGGCATTAGGCAACCTCTTGGCTAATATTCAAGTCAATGCCCTTGAGGATGGGTAAAGTGTGGCTAAAACGCAATCCTAAGATAATCCATCCTTCCAAAGCATCTTGCAAATCTTCGCGGCAAGCTTCAGGTGTCGGAGCATTGCCCCATACACCTTGACACTCAGGAATTTCACCGTAAAAAGTACCGTCTTCAAGCAACTCATAGGTTGCTTTCTGCATTGCCGTAGTGATGTACTTAGTAAGCATTTAACTCTGGAAACTCCTTAATAAAGATTCCCTAAAATTAATATACCACAAGTTTTGACAGGTGGCAATTTTTCTGAGTCTTCGCTCGGGAATAAATATGTTTATGCTGATTTTTAAATTTAAAATAAAATAAAATGCACCCTAATTTAATCGGATTTGTGATTGCATAACAGTTAGTGCTACTTAATGACAGCTTCGGTCAAAATTACCTTACCATTCTGGCGGACTTGCAGGCGATCGGGGTTAATCGAGTAGATAATATTGCCGTTAGTCGCTTCATAAGTTCCGTCGTCACCTGTAGTTACTTGCATGACATTGATTTGGCTGCCATTTATTTTGCTGAGCCCGCGGTAAAAAATATCCCCTTCCTGGGTTTTGCAAATGTATATAGAAAAGTTGGGTGTTGCGAAAGATTGCACCATTTCGGCCCTCGGACATCCCTCAACTTGAGCAATTTGCAGCCGTTGATAATTGTGCAAACTGTTGGGTTCGATTGCCAGAACTTTGCCAATCGGTTGATTTAGTTTAGTTGCTTCTGCTGAGGCTGTCAAAAAGCCGTGAAGCGAAGCTATCCCGAAGGGAATCGCACTAATGCCTGCTATAACTAGACCTACTCCTTTAATGCCCTTAACTCTATCTTTATAAAACATCTTGTCACTCCTGGTTTTAACTATATAATTACATCTTAAGCGATATTTGCTCGCTCGGCGATTTTTAATATAGTTATTGCGTAAATTTTTGATAAATAGGTCAACCGCAGATGTCAGGCAGATAAACACAGATGAACGCAGATAATTTGAAGATTGTTTTCGAGTTTGGTCATCGGGTCTAATGATTGGTCTAAGATTGATGATTGTAGCAAGAGTAGACTTGAATTGCCAAAGTCATTTTAATCAAATTATTTTTGCAATTAAAGTCTAGTTTCTGGGATTGATATTTTTGAATAAAAAGGGAAAGAGAAGATACAGTTTTCCTCCATTTCCCTTTTTTTGGATAAGGACTAAAGTCCGATGCTGCGAACCTGGTAATTAATTAACTGCTGCCAACTGTTTGTCTTTGATTTCCACAGGCGCAGATAATGCTTCTTCCAAATCGGCACGGCCGAGTTTTTCCTCCAAAATAGCCATCACTTCGCGGCCGAAATCATTGGAATTACGCTGCCAAGCTTCTAAACAAATTTGTCCGAAAAACGAACCCAAAGGCTCTGGATTCCACAGCAATTTGCGGGCTGTCCAAGGCATCAAACTCATCGGATCGTAACCCGGTTGCAGAATATCCTGTTTAAAGGCGTATTCTTCTAAAATAGTGTGAGGCTGCAACCCGATAAAGAAAATGGCTGGTTCTACTTTATCGGCTCCGAAAATCCGCTCTAATTCTCGGTGATAAGCAATAGTTTGCCGGATGGTTTCAAAGGTTTCGTCAATGACGTTAAACGAGTAATTCACGGAAACCACATCGTTGTAACCGGCTGCTTTTAAATCGCGACAATTTTCCAAAACTACTCGCAAGTTGTAGCCCATCCGCATTTTGCGAACCAGTTCCTGGGAACCGCTGGTGATGCCGATTTCAAAATAATTCATCCCCGTTTTTACCATCAAATCACACAACTCTGGTGTGAGATTGTCCGCACGGATGTAAGCAGCCCAGTGGATGTCAGTCATGCCGGCAGCGGTGATTTTTTGCAATAATTCAACTGCATCATCGATGAATTTGCGTGCCGGGATAAATTGAGCGTCGGTAAACCAGAAATTGCGGATACCTCGATCGTACAATTGCCGAATCTCGGCCACCACCTCATCCGCCGGATTGATCCGCACTTGTTTCCCTTCAATCACCGTATAAATGCAGTAACAGCAATTATGAGGACAGCCGCGCTTGGTTTGGACTCCGACGTAGAAGTCCATATCTTGTAGATAATAGGAAAATTCCGGCCAAATGGTTTCGATGTAGTTATAATCGCAGGCAGTTTTCTCGATGTTGGCTGGTTTTTCGTGAATTAGCTTCGCGCGCGGCACGGTTTCTCCCACCACATAACACCTTTCCTCGGCCAAATCTTCGCCCTTAATCAACTTCTCCAGCAAAGCTTCGCCTTCTCCCACCGAAACCACAGTTCCCGCCGGCAAACTGCGGCCCAACTGCTCGTAAAACACGCTCACAGCACCGCCTCCGACCACTGCACGAGCTTCGGGGCGGTATTTCCGGGCCCGCTTCAATCCGCGCTTAATCAGTCCCAAATTGCGCCATAGTTCGGTGTAGTAAGACGCGGCTAAACGCAGTCCTCCGAGTGCTCCCCGGAACTTGATCAGCAGATTTTTCGCGTAGTAAAACTCGAAGGCATTTTGCAGCGGGTTGCCGCCCCTGCCGCCCACGGGCGCGTAAATTTGAATGTCCCGCCAAGAGAAAACTAGCAGCGTCGGCTTAAACTCGTCTATGCTGGCATCCAAAGCTTTAGCAAAATCCAGGGGGGGTACGGCACCTAAATCGAAAATGCGCTGTTCGACATCGGGAAACAGCTTGTGTACGTGATCCGAAAGATAGACAACTCCGATCGGGAAAATAGGATTGCAAGGGAGGCGAACGTACAGGACTCGGTTTTCTCGGTTTTCCATGATTGCCATATCCTAAAGTGGAACTTTTTCAGCTATGTTAATATTCTTTTAATATAACTTTACAATATGTCTAATTTTCGCAATTTGACATTAAATATTCTTAAATTTTTAGAGCGGGCTAAAAGCCGAGCTTGTTGCTGTCGATCGGCGAGAGCAGCAGAAAAAAGCTAATTTTTAAGCAAATACAGGGTATTTTGACTGAAAATCCCAGCGGGGAGTCAAAAATCCGATATTTATCCGGTGAGATTTTAAGTTAGGTACGATCGGTTTCTAATGTGTAAGGGAGTTGGTAGTCGGCTTTACAGTAGGCGGGATCGCCTAGTGTTAGCCTGAGAAGATAACTAAAACTTTTAGGCAAGGCTCCCTCAGCAGTTATGGCTCAAATTCTTGACCCCCTACCCTCAGACACCGACAGCAAGATTCTGTGCTGCTACGTCAACGCCACCAGTCAGATTCAGATTGCTCGCATCGCCAACATTCCTAACTGGTACTTTGAACGAGTGGTGTTTCCCGGACAGCGCTTAGTGTTTGAAGCGATGCCGGCGGCAGCATTGGAAATTCACACCGGCATGATGGCGAGTGCAATTTTGTCGGATAAAATTCCTTGCGATCGCTTGCAGATTAACGAAGGCCCCTATTCAAACGTCAATCCTAGCAGATCCCCAAAGGCAGTTCAGGGCGATCAAACAGCAATGGCCGGCCGCCCCAAATCCCGAGAAATCTCAGAACCTTTGACGGTCCCGGCACTAACCGCCGTCGATTAATAGCAGTTGTGAGTTTTGAGTTATTATAAATTGTCAGTTAATTGATAACTCCGCGCTCAAAATTCCAACTTCTGCAAAGGGGTAAAAACTCAACAGTTAAGAATCAAAGTTTCTGAAATGAATTTTAGATCACAACTCACAACTGCAAATATTGTCCGGTTTTTCGTATTTCCCTGAGTTTTGTTGGCGGGCTCGAAAACTGTGCAAAAATATCATTAAACAGCTTCTCGAATTTCAGCCATGTCAGCACAACCGATCGCCTCTTCCGCATCTTCGCCCCCAGTATTTGAGCCGGCGATATTCCGGCTTTCTCCCCTGATTAGAATCACGCTGTTGAGCTTGTACACAGCCCTGACAATTCCCTTGCCATTTTTGTCGGAAGTAACGAAAGCACCGGTTCCCCCGGCCGCACTTTGGGCGGCAATTATAGTCGGTGCTGCGGGCCTGTACGGCGTGTTCAGCGAAAGGGTAATTCTCAGCGAAGAAGGGATTGAAGTCAGCTATCCCAAGTGGTTTCCGCGTTTTTTTCGCAAGGGTTGGTCGCTACCTTGGACTGAGGTGAAAGCTCTCAAACCTCGATCGACCGGTCAAGGAGGTTTAGTTTACTATTTTTTGAGTCATTCGGGAGAAGGTTATTTGCTACCGATGCGAGTGGCTGGATTTGGTAAATTAGTCGGTTTGGTGGAAGCAAAAACAGGTATTGATACTACAGATGTCCGCCCTTTGTCGCAGCCTTGGATGTATCTTATTTTACTTTTATGTACGCTGCTGTTGCTGTTGGTGGATGCGTGGACTATTGTCACGGCGATCGGGCTTAAAGGTAATCTGTAAATTTCTTGTGGGGCGGGCAAGATGCCCGCCCTCAATATGCAGGTTAAATGTGGAACATCTTATTATCAAACACGCACAAAAAAGAAAAACCCGGTTTCTTTAAAAAGCCGGGTTTTTGCTTATTCTATTGTTTATTTAAACTACTTAACTTCAGCCGATCGCCGACTGTTAGGTGATTCGTAGTAAACTCCCGAACCTGTATCCGAGACAAAATGACAATCCCAGTAAGAACGAATAAAGCTCTTCCAAATTGGCTCGGTTGACTTGCGATAATAATCGCCCAACACTGGCTTGATGGCTTCCGTTGCTTCCTTCAAGTGATAGTGCGGCATTGTCGAGAAAATGTGGTGGGCTACGTGGGTGCCGATATCGTGATGGATGGAATTGATGATTCCGTAGTCGCGATCGATCGTAGACAATGCACCTTTCAAGAAAGACCAATCTTTACCGCGATACCAAGGAATATCGGCTTCTGTGTGGTGCAGGAATGTTACTAAATCCAGCCACATCACGAACACTACATAGGGAACTAAGTAGAACTTCAGCAAAAACAGCCAACCAAACTGATAGGTTAGCGCGCCTAAAAAGCCTACCATCAGTACCAAGGATGCGGAACTCGTCAACACATCCCATTTTTCGGACGGACGGAAAATCGGGCTACCGGGCATGAAGTGAGAACCAGTTCGATCGGGCGATCGCCGAAATAGATAAATTGGATAGGCAAATAACATCAAATAAAAGCGTCCCAGCTTTTCGTACCAAGGCATTTGATTGTATTTGCTCTCCGATACCGGATACCAGCTTTCATCGTTATCTAAGCTGCCTGTATTTGCGTGGTGGGTTCTGTGACTAATCCGCCAACCGTGGAAGGGCACGAGGATTGGAGCGTGGGAGAGGTGTCCGATCAGGTTGTTGAGCCATTTGCTCTTAGAAAATGAACCGTGTCCGCAGTCGTGGCCCACTACAAACAATGCCCAAAACATGGTTCCCTGCATCAACCAAAAGATTGGGTAAAAAAGCCAGGAATCGACGGTGTAGGCGATCGCATACAAACCTGCGATGATGCCAATATCTAAAAAGAAATAAGCCAGAGATTTCCCGGCAGAGGGTTCAAAACAGTGGGCTGGAATGGCTGCCTTGATATCTTGAAGAGTAAAAGGTAACTCTGTTGTACGAGAGGACAAGCCTTGATCGATCGGGTGATTGAGAACAGTATTTGATTGCACGAAGTTTCCGATTTAAGCTGACTTGAGAAACCGCATTCCGCCTTCTTTTAACAGTCACTTTCGGCTCGCAAGGAGCCATATTTTTTACTCTGCAAGGGTTTCTAAAGTTCTTTAGTTCGCATGAACAGCCCGTCCGCGATTCTCAAGCAAGTTGGCTTGCGGAATACTGGTATGGGGAAAATTAGTGCGATCGACCCTGTTATCTGAAAAAATCTCATGTGCCCGTTGTTGGTGCGAAATGCGACTTCAATCTGAGAGTGGACATCTGGAGGAACTACCTCCAGTCTCCAGGTAGCATACAGCACTTCGAGCAGGAATTGTGAACGAGAGTGTAGGGAAAAACCATCGATTTTAGATTGGCGATTTTAGATTCAAGCACAAATCTCAAATCTCCAATCTCCAATCAGACGGTTGGGTTTCACGCAAGTTCTACCCAACCGACTGTTCACTACTGTTCACAAATTCTGCAATTCTTGCTACAGCCAAGTTAATGTAACATTTCTACACACATTCTGGCAATGACTTACCAGAAAAAATAGAAAACCCATAAATTGCGAAAAATGACGGGCGATCGCTTTCTCGCATTTGGATTTTCTAGGCTCCAGCCTTTTCTAATATGAGCTTAGACCGTTTTACCACTTCTGGAACGTCGATCGGATAATCACCGGTGAAACAGGCCGAACAAAAACTCATCGGGTCTTCGTTAGTCGCCTTCAGCATTCCATCCCAACTCAAGAAAGCCAAGGAATCAACCCCAATTTGGGCGCCGATTTCTGCGACTGACTTAGTAGCAGCAATCAACTGATCTTGATTGTCGGTGTCGATCCCGTAGAAACAAGGATGAGTCACCGGCGGCGAAGAAATTCTCATGTGAACTGCCGTTGCGCCCGCATCCCGCAAGGCTTTGACTATTTTGCGACTGGTAGTGCCACGCACGATCGAATCATCGATAATAATTACTCGCTTCCCTTCCAACACATCTTTTAGAGGGTTGAGTTTCATGCGAATTCCTGACTCCCGCATTGTCTGAGTCGGTTGAATAAAAGTGCGCCCGACGTAGCGGTTTTTAATCAATCCTTCGGCGTAAGGAATGCCGGAAGCTTGAGAAAAGCCGATCGCGGCCGGGATTCCCGAATCAGGAACGCCGATAACTATATCAGCCTCAGCCGGAGATTCTGCTGCCAACAAACGCCCGATCCGCAGCCGGTAGCTGTACAAACTTTCACCTTCCATCTGGCTGTCGGGCCGAGCAAAATAGATCATTTCAAAGATGCAAAGTTTGCGCTTCTGCTGCTGACTCCAGTGGAAGGAAGCCATACCTTCCTCTGTAATCCAAACTAATTCCCCGGGTTCTACGTCCCGCAAAAATTCAGCACCGATAATATCCAAGCCACAAGTTTCCGATGCTAAAACGTATCGTACCGGAGTTGTGGGGAGGATGCCAATTACCAGCGGGCGGACGCCATGCGGGTCCCGGACTCCCATCACGCCTTTGGGGGTGGCGATCGTCAAACTAAAGGCTCCTTGGCACATACCAAACGCACTGATCGCTGCTTCCAGCCAGTCTTTGCCCTTGTCTACCTCGGAACCGATCGCCACTGCGATCGCCTCTGAATCCGTCGTGCTGACAAATTCGCACTTCCGAGACAGCAATTCTTCCCGCAATTCTTTGGTATTGACAAGATTCCCGTTATGTGCTAATGCCAGACTTCCCAAACGAGTTTCGACAACCACAGGCTGAGCGTTGACCACGCGCGACGAGCCCGTAGTAGAGTAGCGAGTGTGGCCTACGGCTAAGTTACCGGGCAAGTGACCTAAACTCGATTCGTTGAAGACTTGGGAAACCAGTCCCATATCTTTGTGCAGGTAGACTTTTTCACCGTCAAAGGTGGCAATTCCTGCTGATTCCTGACCCCGGTGCTGCAAGGCATACAAACCGAAGTAGGTCAACTTGGCGACATCTTCACCCGGTGCGTAGATACCGAAAACGCCACAAGCTTCCTCGGGCTTGTCGGGTTTGCTAGAATGCTCGTCAGCCGCGAAGGAATGGTTGGGAATCATAGATGGGTGGGTTCCTAATGGGGAAGGTGGGTTAGGGGGACAGTGTCAGCGGGAAATCTTGTTTGCGAAAGCGTCGCATAACTTAACATTCCCTTAATCTTGCCACGGATCTGTCATTATTTCCAACTCGTGTAGCATTTCAGACAGAAGCGATGCGGCGTTTAATGGCATTGTAGTATCGATCGCCCTCAAATCCTATATTAACCTTGATTAACGGCCGGCGAGGGATTCGGCGAGTGAAAAATACTGTTGGCGAAGTCGCCAAGGGTTCGCTATGACTACTTAATAGCTATATGGTTAATTAAATACTTAGTCCAGAGCCACTATTTTTAGGGTTGAAGGGTGAAACCATTTTTAAATTCGCCAAGAGTCTCTTGAAATCGCTTAAGAGTCAAACTCTCGTCCCAGCAGAGGGGAACGAAGAGATAGGCGATCGTGCAATGGAAAATAAATTATAAACTTGCTTGATGGGCTTTTTGAAATATTAGAATTTAAGGGCGATATAGCTTGACTTATTTATAAAATTGACCTACTATATCATCATGGGAATCTGTGCGGCCATGTAAAGTCAATTTTGGCGCAGCAAGTTATGGCAATAGCACGGAGCAGATAAGTTTTTCAGTTTAATTTGTAGGGTGCGTCGCTGCGAGATTGTCGATCGAACTGGCAGATTGTTTCGAGCGACGCACCTTACTAATTTGTGGTGCGTCGCTGTGAAATTGTCGATTTGATTTGTAGATTGTTCAATGCGACGCACCCTACCACTACTACGCGGAAACTAGGACGAGGAAGAAACCGAAGCTACCGCCACGCGAAAACCCCCGAACCTCCACCTGCCGCCCGCCGAATACTTGCCACGAACGGCACAGCGACACTTGACCGCAAGGTTGAACCAGGAACCGCCACGCTGCACCCGGTTATTATCCGTTCCAGTTTCCCAAGAACTTCCGTCAGTCGGTGCACCATTGTAGTTATCATGCCAGCGATCGCTGCACCATTCCCAAACAGTCCCGTGCATATCATACAAACCAAACGGATTCGGCCCAAAACTCTCCACATCCGTTGTTTGTTTGCGGTAAAGTCCCTTCGGCGCAGAACCGTAGGGATGATTGCCATCATAATTAACTAAATCCGGGGTAATTGTCTCGCCAAAATAGAAAGGCGTTGTAGTTCCGGCGCGACAAGCATATTCCCATTCGGCTTCCGAAGGTAAGCGATAAATCTTGCCGGTTTTTTGAGAAATTTTCTGGCAGAATTCCACAGCAGCATTCCAGGTAACTTGTTCTACAGGGAGTTGTTTGCTTTTCAAAAAACCTTTGATATGAGAAGGGTTATTCTCCATCACTACTTCCCACTGTTCTTGAGTGACTGGATATTTACCCATAAAAAAAGGAGAGATATTAACGGTACGCTGCGGCCCTTCACTGTCAGAGCGCCCTACTTCCGTATGGGGGGAACCCATCACGAAACGGCCGCCAGGAATTGCTACCATGTCTAAGATTGCACCGCTACCTAAATTTTCCCTGAAAAATTGTGCTTGACGCTGTTGGCGGTTAGTTATATTACCCCGCACATCAACTGTCACCACTTCAAAGTCTATTTTTTGTAAATTTATGCTATTTTTGGGCGTTGACTGATTTTGAAAATCTATTAAAACTTC
Source organism: Microcoleus sp. Pol11C3 (assembly GCF_036701485.1). Lineage (NCBI taxonomy): Bacteria > Bacillati > Cyanobacteriota > Cyanophyceae > Oscillatoriales > Microcoleaceae > Microcoleus > Microcoleus sp. Pol11C3. The sequence goes on from NZ_JAUBQW010000041.1 coordinate 14,585, forward strand.
CTCGGCTGATTGATAGCGCTGCTCGATATCTTTTGCCAACAACTTAGATAAAATCAATTCCAATCCCTTGTCTAGGGGACTTTTCAAATGTTGCTGCCAATTGGCTGTCCAACTATAACCTTGATCCACCCACAAATCAAAAGGATATAGCCCTGTCAGTAGATGAAAAGCAGTCGCCCCCAAGCTAAACAAATCGCTGGCTGGATAAGCTTCACCCCCTTTCATTTGTTCAAGCGGTGCATAACCATCCGAACCAATTCGCGTTCCCAGTCTCGACATCACTGTTCCCGACAACTGTTTGGAAACTCCGAAATCAATCAGCATTAACAAACCGTCGCTGCGACGGCGCATAATATTCTCAGGCTTGATATCTCGATGAATGATTTTTTGTTCGTGAATAAACTTGAGAACAGGTAAAAGTTCGAGTAATAGTTGCTTAACTTGGCTTTCTTGCCAAATTCCCTGATTTTGGAAAAGCGCCAACAAATTATCCCCATCCACAAACTGCTGTACGAGATACAAATAGTTGTCTTGTTCAAAATAGGCATCTAGTGATGGAATTTGGGGATGTTGTCCTAGCTGTTGCAGTTGTCGGGCTTCTTGCTGAAATAATTCTACCGCTTTGTTAATCGCCCAAGTTCCCTGGACATTTGGCGCTAATTGTTTAACCACACAGCGTTGATTTAGTCTATCAATATCTTCTGCTAAATAGGTTCTGCCAAAGCCACCTTGACCGAGGAATTTGATCATGCGGAAACGATTTCGCAGGATGGGTACGAGTTCAAAGCCACAACTGATGCAATATGTTTGTCCGTCCTGGTTTTCAGGTTTTTGACAGTCGGGATTGATACAGCAAATCATTTATTTTATGAATGATATTGTTCATATTATATAGAGGAATGGGGTGATTGACACGGCGATTGATTGGGGGATTGACACGGAAATTGAAACGGCGATTGAAATCGCTTCTACACAAACAAAGTCCGCCTTCGCGGACTGAATAAATTCAACCCGCAAAGGCGGGTTTCGCCTGTGTAGACGCGGTTTGTAACCGCCGGGTTTCTAACCGCCGGATTTCTAACCACCGCATTTATAAGCGACAATCAGACAGATGCAATCCGACCCTCGATCGCATTATAGAATCGATCGCCCATCTCAGCCATCGCCACCTCAATTAACACTTGATTATCAGGACTCACAACCCGCAACGGTGATTCAGCACAGCAAACTAAACCAATTTTCTGCCACATTTGGGTCAAATGTTCTTGCAGGTAAGACTCCCAAATTCCTTGATTTTTCGGTGCTACTGAAACTACAATGCAGTTGCCCATTTCACCAAACAAAATTTCATCCCAGCGGCCGACATTTGCCGAATTACAACTGAGATGAATTTCTGCACCCATTTTAGCAGAAATACAAGATTCCGCGAGGGCGATCGCAATTCCACCTTCCGCACAATCATGGGCAGAACATACCCAACCTTGCCGAATTCCATCGCGACAAACCGATTGCACTTTTCTTTCTAATTCAAAATCTATCCTTGGTGGTTTCCCAGCTACAATCCCGTGAATTGCCGCTAAATATTCCGAACCTCCGAGAGTAGGAGAAGTTTCAATTTTTGAGCTTTCAGATGAAACTTCTGAGTTTTGGGAGGATTCCCCCATTCCCAGTACATAAATTAAATCACCTTTCTTTAGCCAAGCTTGCCCGCAAATCTTCTTCAAATCGGGAATTAACCCCACCATTCCGATTACCGGAGTCGGATAAATTGGTTGAGGATTTCCCTCAGCATCAACCGTTTCATTGTAAAGAGAAACATTGCCGCCAGTTACAGGCGTTCCCAACTCCCGACAAGCCTCAGCAATTCCGCGACAAGCTGATGCTAACTGCCAATATCCGATCGGCTTTTCGGGACTACCAAAATTCAAATTATCAGTAACTGCGAGAGGTTCAGCACCCACACAGCTTAAGTTTCTCGCTGCTTCCGCTACGACTGCTTTTGCACCTTCATAAGGATCGAGATAAACATAACGAGAATTGCAATCAACCGTTGCAGCAACTCCAGGAATCATCCCCAGGGGCGCTTCCTTCTTGCTAAGGGGGGGAGAAACTTTTGGAGTTTCCCTACCTTGTGCCTTTGTAAATAGAGGAATTACTTCTTCTTCCTGTTTGCTTTCGGAAGCTAGAGAAACAGCATTTTCTCTCAGTAGATCCCCCTTAGCAAGGGGGTGTACTTCTAGCCCTTCAGCAAGGGAAGATTGGCAAGGTTCTAGCGGACGCAATCTGACAACCGCAGCATCAGCGCCTCCCGGTAAAACAACAGTATTGTTTTGCACTTGATGGTCGTATTGGCGATAAACCCAGCGTTTAGAAGCGATGGTGGGAGTATCTAAAAGCGTCAGCAAAATCTGATTCCAAGTTTGGAAATTGCCGTTAATTTCGATACCTGTAACTGTGGATTGTGGCAGCGAGTCCGCCGTCCATTCCCATGCTTTTTTAGCATATTCTGGCGGATCTGTCAACAATTCTCGGTGATAAATTGGCGTGTTATCTGCCAAAGCAGTGGCGGTAATTTCGGCAGCGATTTCGCCTTTAAAGAGAATTCGGACGATCGGCTTTTCGATAACTGTGCCGGCTACTACCGCGTGCAATCCCCAGCGGTGGAAAATATCGATTAATTCCTGTTCGCGTCCTTTTTGGGCAACAAACAACATCCGTTCTTGGGATTCCGAAAGCAGGTATTCGTAGGGAACCATACCGCTTTCTCTAACGGGAACTTTGTCTAAATCGAATTCAATGCCGACGCCGCCTTTGGCTGCCATTTCTGATGTCGAACAGGTGATTCCAGCCGCACCCATATCTTGGGCGGCGACGACTGCACCGGTTTTGAATGCTTCTAAACAAGCTTCAATTAAGGATTTTTCTAAAAATGGATCTCCTACTTGGACGGCGGGGCGATCGTCCATTGATTTGTCTGTCAATTCGGCACTGGCAAAACTTGCTCCTCCCATGCCATCTCGCCCGGTAGTTGAACCGACATAAAGCACGGGATTTCCGATGCCGGATGCCCCGGATTTTACGATTTCTTGAGTTTCCATTAAACCCAAGGCCATGACGTTAACTAATGGGTTGCCGGAATAAGCAGGATCGAAGTAAACTTCGCCGCCAACTGTGGGCACGCCGATGCAATTTCCATAATGGGAAATTCCCGATACTACGCCTTTGAACAATCTCTGAGTTTTAGCATCGTCTAAGTTGCCAAAACGCAGGGAATTTAAAAGTGCGATCGGGCGAGCCCCCATTGTGAAGATATCGCGGAGAATCCCGCCGACACCGGTTGCTGCACCTTGGAAAGGTTCGACTGCTGACGGGTGGTTGTGGGATTCAATTTTGAAGGCGAGTTGCAAGCCGTCTCCCAAGTCTACGACGCCAGCATTTTCTCCAGGTCCGACGAGAATTCGATCGCCCTCTGTGGGAAACTGTTTTAATAGTGGCCGCGAATTTTTGTAACAGCAGTGTTCGCTCCACATAACGCCGAACATTCCCAATTCAGCTTTATTGGGATGGCGACCGAGACGCTGAACGATTTCTTCATATTCTTCTGGTTTGAGTCTTTCAGCGGCAATTTGTTCGGGGGAAAATGGGGATTCGGAGATGGGAGACATGGAAACTCGTTATAAACCACAGGCTTTATTCTAAATGCCCTGTGGTTGGTTAATCTAAAATCTATAATCTAAAATCTATAATCCTAGGTCTTTGGGTTGCTAATCTAAAATCTAAAATCTAAAATCTAAAATCGAATGACTCAACCTCAAAATCTCAATTTTGCTAACCAAAACTTGCGGAACCGTTCTTTTAAAGGGCTTGACTTGTCAGGGGCGAATTTCAGCGGTTGCGACATTCGAGGCTGCAATTTCACGGGGGCGATTTTGAGGGGGGCAAATTTTCAGGGTGTCCGAACCGGACAAAGCCGCAGGCGGGTGAGAAATTTGATTGCTAGGGCTGGGGTAACGGCGGTGACAGTGACGGGGGCTGGGGCTTTGACTGGACTGATAGCCGGGGCGGATGCGGGGGCTGTGGCTGTGGCCGGAACGGCTGCTACGGCGATTGCTGCGACTCGGGGCGAGGTTGGGATTGTGGCGGGGGCTGTGGCTGGGGCTGCTGCTGCGATCGGGGCTAGCGGTATTGTGACATTTTTGGGCGGAGATACTATCAGGGGAATTGTCTTATTTTTGGTTTCTGGGGTAATTCTTGGGTTAACGGCGATCGGCTTTTTTATCGCTGTTGAACAAATAGAAAAATTGTCGATAACGTCGTTTAGAAAAGCTGATTTAACTGATGCTGTATTCGATCCGGGGGCGGTTCTAGATGCCGATTTTTCCGATGCACGAGGATTGCGGTGGTAGACTGCACAATTACTGATTTCTCACCCATTCCCGGAATTCTCGCACTGCTGCGGTTGCGCCTGTAGTTTGACAGCGATCGATAAATTCGTCAACTTTTGCAGTCGGTAGCATCGGGAAAGCCCCGGAAAAATTGCACTCGGCATATTCGCCATTTTGCAATTGATAAAACTTGATGCTTTGTCCGTCGTACCGCCAAATTTCTGGTACGCCTAAATCTGCATATAAATCGAATTGATTTAAGGAACTGCTGGTAATATCAATTTCCAGTGCTAAATCGGGCGGCGGATCTTGAGCAAAGTCTAATTCGGTTCTCCCTCTGACCAGTGCTTCATTCTGGATATAATAGCATGAATCTGGTTCTTTTCCCGCTGCTTTTTTGCGTTTTTTAATCGTCATCGAGCCAAAGGGGTTGTACTCCAGATTGAGTTCTTCTATGAGAGTTACAATTAAGCGATCGATCAGCCTGTTGCGATTTTCATGTTCCGGTAGTGGCACCATAATTTCTAATTGACCTTGATGATAAGCAATTCTGGTGGAACGTTTGTTGCCCAGTTCCCCTAGCAGGCTTTCATATAACTGCCAACTGATATTGGGGAGTAAAACTCGCTGTTCGGGGGGCGTTGATATTGTTAGCATTTTACTTGGGTTTTAGAGAAGAGAGAATATTTTAGTTTATCCTTTTTTTTGGCGAACCGCACAAAAAGTATCTGCCGACAGCTACGGTCATGCGCTACTCTAGTTAATAATAGACTGTGGTCATTAGTCCTTGTTGTATGAAGCTGCGATCGTTCTTTTCTTTCCTCATTGCTGGCGTCTTGGCACTCTTGGGCTTGAGTGCCGGTGGTTTTTATTGGCTGACAACTCACACTCCCCTGAATTTGCTTGCCGGCGGGCCGACAACTACTCCGGCTGCGGCTGTGTTTGTCTCGAAACAAACACCTTTGTTAGCTTCAATGCTGGTAAATCCCGATCGCCTCGAAGCATTGCGACAAGTTTTTGCCACTCCCGAAGAAAGAAGTCGATCGCACGCAGAATTTGAGCAAATCAAAAAAAGTTTCCTCGCCAATACAGGCTTGGATTACAGTCGAGATATCCAACCTTGGATAGGTGACGAAATTACCCTCGCCGTCACAACTTCCGATTTGGATGGCGACAGCAGCAACGACAAACAAACCGGGTTTTTACTGGCCGTTTCCTCCCAAAATGTCGATCGCAGCCAACAATTTCTCGACTCCTACTGGCGAAAACAATCTCTGGCAGAGAAAACAGTGCAGTCGGAACTCTATAAAGGCGTCCAACTAAATTACAAAAAATCACTTATAGCTAACAAAAAATCCGCTACAATTTCGCCTTTCAACCCATTTTCCCTGCCGAAGTCAACTTTGCCGCGTAGTTTCGCAACAGCGGCCATCGGCGGTAATTCAAATTCTGGAGAGCACCCCAGTTTTGTTTTATTTGCCAATAGCCCGAATGTGATTCGAGAGGCAATTAATAACGTTGAATCAGCCAACCTAAATCTCAATAATACCCCGGAATATCAAAAAGCTTTGCAGCAGCTAACTCAAGGCAGAATAGCTTTAGCATTTGTCAATCTCCCGCAGTCAGCAACCGAGCAAAATCCCCCTGTTTCTCTTAATTCCCTCGCAGTTGCTGTCGGAGTCAACCGACGGGGATTGCTGGCTCAAACTGCTTTAGTGACATCGCGAGAAAACACAGCTTCTCCAACACTCTCCGAACCTGTGCCAGCCTTGCAATACATTCCCTCCGCCAGTCCTTTCGCGGTCGCCAGCACTGATTTAAGGAATTTTTGGACTGATTTGTCATCGGCGGTGTCCACTAATGCAGAAGTCTCAAAATTAGTCGATCGCACCCTGGGAGATATTCAGCAAGTTTGGGGCGTTAACCTGCAGCAGGATATATTTAACTGGGTACAAGGAGAATACGCTTTAGCAGTGCTTCCGAATTCGTCCAATAGTGCTGACTGGATTTTTGCCACCGAAAAATCTGCTGATTCCCAAAAGGCGATCGACAAACTAGATGAAATTGCCCGCAGCAAAGAATACAGCATCGGCAGCTTCACTCTAAGAAACCAGAAAATTACCGCTTGGACGCAGTTGACAACGAGTCAAAATTTGGGTAAAAAAAATAATAGAAAAAGTGCGATCGAAACCGAGGCCAAAGGAGTCCGAGCCACCGTCGGCAAATACGAAATTTTCACCACTTCAGTAGAAGCAATGGACGCAGCACTAGAAGCAGCCGAAACAGGCTCTTTAGTTGCAAATCAAGATTTTCAAACCAGCATTGAACCGCTACCGCCATCTAACGACGGCTATTTTTATTTAGACTGGCCCTCCAGCAGGGCAATATGGGAAAAACAAATCCCGCTGTTGAGGTTAATTGAACTTTCGGCAAGACCATTGTTCGACCACTTGCGATCGCTCACTGTCACCAGTACGGGAGAGAGCACAGGAATTCGCAAAGCTACAATATTTATGCGGCTGAATTAGTCATAAGGAAGGAAGAAGGAAGTTCGGCAACGGATTCTGTAACGGATGTCAGGAAGAAGGAAGAAACTATGCCCAATTCCCAATTCCCAATTCCCCATGCCCAATTCCCAATTCCCAATTCCCCATAACTAAGGACTAATAACTACTGACTGCTTCACCTTTTTCGGTTGCCCAAAATAAGCTTGAAACACCTCTTTGGCGACCGGGGCCGCGGCAACAGCACCAAAACCGGCATTTTCCACAATCACGGCGATCGCAATTTCTGGCTTGTCAGCAGGCCCGAATGCTACATATAGCGAGTGATCCTCTTCTCCGATGACCTCCGAAGTCCCTGTTTTGCCCGCCGTCATCGGAATCGAACCGTCATTGAGTCCCTGCCCTGTACCCTCGGCAACCACCGCGATCAGTCCTTCCTTAATCACCTGAATTGTCGAAGGTTTGATCCCGATCTTTACCCGTTGAGTCTCCGGTGTGCCGGTCATAGAAGTCAAAAGATGGGGCTTCACCCGATAGCCGCCGTTAGCGATCGCACTCACCATCACCGCCTCCTCCAAAGGAGTCACCAACACCAACCCCTGACCGATCGACATCGTTACCGTATCACCCGCATACCAAGGTTCTTTATAGATTTTCTCCTTCTCCTCCGGCGTCGGGATTTGACCGTGATTGCCACCGCTTAGCCCCAAAAGATTCAAATCCGTATCCTTGCCAATTCCCAAGCGGTGTCCCCACTTAGAAATTTGCTCCGGCCCCGTACTCATCCCCACTTGATAAAAAAACGTATTGCTGCTGAAAGCCAAAGCCTCCCGAAAGCCGATGTCGCCGTAACCGCCGCTGTGTTCGTTAAAATCAATTCCCCCCACAGTAATGTAAGACGAAGTACCGAGAATTGAGTCCGGCGAAAACTTGCCCGACTCCAAGCCCGCGACGGAAGTCACAATTTTAAAAGTGCTGCCGGGGGGATAGCCTTGCATCGCCCGATTCAAAAATGAATTTTCCGGGTCTTGAAGAGTTGTCCAGTCATCCTTAGTAATTTTTCGCGTAAACAGATTGGGGTCAAAAGTCGGGTGGCTGGCCATAACTAATACCGCCCCGGTTTTCACGTCTAGGGCCACTACGGCCCCCCGGCGGTTCCCCAGGGCTTTTTCGGCTGCTTTTTGCATGGACAAGTCTATGGTTAGCTGCACCGCCTCACCCGGTTTAGGCGGTGTCTCTCCCATCAGCCGTAATTCTTGATTTTGGGCATTTACCTCGATTAGCCGATCACCCCAAACTCCCGCAATCTTCTTGTTAGAACTCGCTTCTATGCCCATCTGACCGACAATCATCCCCATCGGATATTCCGGGTGAGCTTCCAAGTCTGCTGCGGTAGCTTCGCCAATATATCCGAGAACGTGAGCCGCCAAACTGCCTTCGGGATAGTAGCGGTTCGCTTCTGGCCGCACTTCCACTCCCCGCATTTGTCCCACCTCTTCTGCTAGTGGCACAAACTCCTCTGGCGGCATCGCTTGCTTGATCCGCACCGGTCTGTAGGATAGAGGATCGACCTCTTTTATTTTTTGTAAAATTTCTTTAGTAGGGATTTTCACCAGCGGACTCAATTTTTCTGCTGTCGCTTTCCACTCTTCCGGCGTTTGTTCTTTCGGCCACAAATATACCGATCGAGCTAAATTGTTCGCCGCTAGCAGCTTGCCTTTGCGATCGACAATGTGTCCGCGATTCGCCGGCATTGGCACTAGGCGAACGCGATTATTTTCGGCTCGTTCCCGGTTTTGCTTCCCTTGTACCAGTTGCAATTCCACCAGCCGACTAGCGTGCAGGCTCAGCAAACCTGTTGCCACCAGCATTAACACGATCGCCCGGTGTATCGGACGCTCCTGTTTCTTAGGAGTTTCCGCCAGGGTTTTGGCAGAAGAGTGAAATGCTGAGATCGAATAAACTTGTCGTTGCATCATTCTATAGGTAGATGTCAAATCCTAGATTTTAGATTCCTGATTGTCAATTGTGAAGTATACATCATCAAACCGGGGACAATCGGGTCTTGCCTCTTGGGGGAAGTGGAATAATTGATCATTAACTTTTGACTAATCACTAATAACTCATGACTGCTAACTAATCCCCCAAGCACCAAGAAATAGCCAAAAAAATCAAGGTCAGGCTCAGCCAATTAGGGAGGTGGAGCCAGCCAGATAGGCCTATAGGTAACAATACCAGGGCCTGTGTCAATAGGGAACCGATCACCAACAGCAAGGCTAGGAGTATCAAATTTATCATCTTGACACCGTACAATTTCGGATATGAGTCGATCGCCTGTGGCAGAAATCCGAGTGGCACAAGCGAGCGCGATCTTACAGGGATTGTCCTGATAGACATAAGGAAGAGAAGCCAGGAGGTTTTGAACTAATTTAAAAAAAATTATTGTTCCTCCCGAGTTTGGATTCTAGGGGCTGCGATGGGTAAATTCAGAGTTGTGATGTTAAATAGTGACAGAGGAGTATTGCCATTTTGTTTAATCAGCCAGCCAATTTCAAAAAGGGTGCGCTCTTGGCTGCGATCGCCGCGATCGTCGCCCTACCAGTTTTAGCAGAAACAGCGAATTTCGGCACTTTAACTTTATCGCGAGGTTTTGCAGCCCCAACAGCAGTTTTGAGAGGTTCTACAGGCGGATCGTACTCTCTATCTGCCATAGCCAACGCCGATCGCCACAAAAACAAATGTTTGGGTTTTGCCACCCCAACTCCCGACCACATCATAGTCTTGCAGGAAAACTTTTCAAAACTCACAATCCAAGTCAACAGCGGAGGCAAGGATACAACCTTACTCGTACAAGGCCCCGGTAATGCGGTGCGCTGCGGAGACGATGCAGGTCCGAATAAAGATGCTGGCATACTTGATTCTGACTGGCAAGCAGGCTCTTACAGGATTTGGGTAGGTACTCTCGAACCCGGAGTCAAGTCTGACTATACAATCTCAGTACAGGAATAGTCAGTAGTCAGTAGTCAGTAGTCATTGGTTATTTGTTGTCAGTTCCAATTCTCTTCGGCCCCATGCCCCATGCCCCATGCCCCATGCCCCATGCCCCATGCCCCATGCCCCATGCCCACTCCCCCAATTTCCCCCCATCTGCCCATCTATTAATCTCCCACTACCCAATCTCCCGATCGACCGCTCACTTCCCCATCCAGTAAAATGTAAAATCGAAAGTGGCGTGTTTAACAAAAATAGGTAACTCCGAAAGTGCTAAAGACTCTTAGAGCTGACTTCAGTATAATTTTCGATCGCGACCCTGCCGCTCGCAACTGGCTGGAAGTTTTGTTTTGCTACCCCGGCCTTCAAGCCCTAGTGCTGCACCGCCTCGCACACTGGCTTTATGTGTTGGGGCTTCCCTTCATCCCCCGCTTGATTTCCCACATTGCTCGCTTTTTGACCGGAATTGAAATCCACCCAGGGGCAACCATCGGCAAAAGCGTATTCATCGACCACGGTATGGGGGTTGTGATCGGCGAAACAGCGATTATCGGCGATTTTGCCCTAATTTACCAAGGTGTCACCCTTGGCGGTACTGGCAAACAAAGCGGCAAGCGTCACCCTACCGTCGGCGAAAACGTAGTTGTCGGTGCCGGCGCCAAGGTACTCGGCAATCTGCAAATTGGCAACAACGTCCGCATCGGCGCCGGTTCCGTCGTGCTCCGGGACGTACCATCTGACTGTACGGTGGTAGGGATTCCCGGCCGCATCGTCTATCGATCGGGAGTACGCGTCAATCCTTTAGAACACGGCAGTTTGCCGGATTCGGAAGCTGTGGTAATTCGCTCTTTGCTCGATCGTATCGAATCCCTCGAACAGCAAGTAAAAAGTTTGCTTCATCAACCATCTGTCTCCTTAACTACCGATCCCAATTCCCACAATTTCCACTCAGTATCAGAAGCTTTAAACCAAGCCAGCAATGTAGCCTTAGCCGAAAAAACACAGCTAGTTACAACCCCTAGCTGCAAGTTAAAAGATAAAGCCATTCAAGAATTTTTCAACGGCAGCGGCATCTAAAATTTGAATTGGGCATAGGGAATTGGGCATAAGGCATTGGTGAAGGTTAACTGTTAACTGATGACTAATAACTAATGACTACTGACTTCTTTTTCAGGGATTAACCGATCGCACAGACCAAGTTCCCTCCCCGTCGCGCCGATAAAGCGACCGATTTTGCGGTTCCCCCCGCAACTCCAAAAAATCCACCGTTTCCGGTTCCAACAACAGCAAGCAAAAATTAGGCAGCGGCTCGATCGCATTTGGGGAAGCAGAATCAAAAGCACTAGCCTGGGCTTTTTCATCCCCCGGATGCGGCCAAGCAAACTGTGATCTAGCGGCCTCAGAAAGCTCCTGCCAAGTTGTGCACCGCGATGAGCACAACTCTGCCTCTGGATAATCTGCCCCTACCAAAAGTAGCTTTCCAGCAATCCGAAATTGTTCGCGAGTTTTCGGAAAATACCAGCAAATTTCCCCCCAAGGATAGAGGTTAATTTCCTCGGCTTTTTGGCTGCGAATATCTGTAATAAATTTCAACTGATTAGTATCTGCTAAAAAGCCTCGAAACACCACAGTGCGGTTGGCCGGACGCCCGGTGGCCTGAACAGTTGCTAGTTGCAAGTAACGGGCAAAAGCAAGACTGCGGTTGTGGTGGAGCGCGCGAGCTAAGGGCGATCGCCAAAGTGCTAAAGACATAATTAATCTCCTATTATATTGGTAATGGGATTAGTCATTAGTCATTAGTCATTGGAAAAAAGGGAATTGGGAAAAAGGGAATTGCGAATTGGATAAGGTGTGCACACCAGCACGCTACTACTGACTAATGACTGCTAACTAATAACTAATAACTAATGACTACTGACTACTGACTAATGACTCTTCTTTCTGCTATTGGTAATTTTATGTCAAATTCACTCTCAAAACTCAAAACTATTGAAACTCCCCACAGCGGCTACCACTGGGACGGTAGTTCACGCCGCTTTTTTGAAGGCTGGTACTACCGAATAACATTACCGATTCACGGACAATCCTTTGCATTCATGTATTCCATCGAAGACCCCAGAGGCGGTCAACCTTACAGTGGCGGTGCAGCTCAAATTCTCGGCCCGAAAGATAGCTATTTGTGCCGCACTTTTCCCGATGTAAATAAGTTTTGGGCGCACCGAGAAAGCTTAGGTTTCGGACATTGGGGCAAAACAGACTTACAAATTAAACCCCAATATTTAGAGCCGCAAGTATTCGACAGCCGCGTCGAAGAAGGCTATCAAGCTACTGCTACTTTAAATCAAGGTTATCTGCACGATCCAGGAAGTGGCAGTCGCTGTTTTTGGCAGTACGAAATTCAACCTATTTATGGCTGGGGAAACTCTGACGAAATCCAGAAATCAACGGCGGGAATGCTATCTTTTCTCCCCGTATTTGAGCCGGGATGGCAAATTTTAATGGCTCACGGTTTAGCCACGGGCTGGATTGATTGGAACGGCCAACGCTACGAATTTAAAGATGCTCCCGCTTACAGCGAAAAAAACTGGGGCGGTGCTTTTCCCCAAAAGTGGTTTTGGATTAATTGCAATTGTTTTCAAGGCGAAAGCGATTTAGCTTTAACTGCTGGCGGCGGCAAGCGGGGCGTGCTGTGGTGGATGGAATCGGTAGCAATGGTTTGTCTGCATTACCGAGGCAAATTTTACGAATTTGTGCCTTGGAATTCGCAAGTTAGTTGGAATATTGAACCTTGGGGAAGCTGGAAAATGCAGGCTAGAAATAGCCAGTTTGAAGTTGAGTTGATTGGCACTACAAACAGTCCTGGTACTTATGTGCGAACTCCTACAGAAAAAGGCATGGCTTTTTGCTGCCGGGATACGACGCACGGCGAATTGCGCTTGCAACTGCGAGAGTTGTTGGGGGGAAATGTTGAAAAAAATGGCAAGCAGCGCTCTAGAATTATCTTAGAGGCTCAAAGTTCTTTATCTGGTTTGGAAGTTGGGGGCGGGCCTTGGGATGAAGTTTGGCGATCGAATTAAGTCAGTAGTCAGTAGTCAGTAGTCAGTAGTCAGTAGTCAGTTAATAGTTAACAGTAGTCATAACAGCCATGATCAATTTACTCGGTTTGCAATTAGGCAAATTTTACCGCAGCCAGCGGTTACAACACGCTCTCAAGGTTATTTTGGGACTAACTTTATGTTTAAGTACAATCTTGATGCCGGCGGCAATTGCTAGTGCTGCCGGTGATTTGTCTCGCCAACCTGTCACCGAAATTACTGTTAGTTTGGGTAACGAAGCTGGGGAACTCAAATTTTTTCCCAATCTGCTAGAATTTGAATCGGGCAAGCGCTATAAATTAGTGCTGAAAAATCCCAGTTCGCAGAAACATTATTTTACGGCTAAAAACTTTGCTGATGCGAGTTGGACTCAAAAAGTTGAAGCTGGTAATGTGGAAATTAAAGGAAGTATTCACGAATTGGAACTTAAACCGGGCGCTATGGCAGAATGGGTGTTTGTACCCATGAAATCGGGAAGTTACAACCTGCGCTGTACGGTAGCCGGACATACGGAGGCGGGGATGATTGGGAAAATTACGATCACCTCTTAAGCCCAATCTCCGTCGCCTCACCGGACATCCTATCAATTTCCGATTAATTACCGAAAATAGATCGAACTTTCGGCCCTCTAGACACTTTTCAAGTAGACTCTAGCGGAGCCATTGTCAGTCCAGCACGGCTCAATTGCATATGATAAAGTTCTGCTTGCTCTTGCGGGCCAACCCAGACTGTCGCCTGGCCTTCGTGGTGGATTTGGTTGGCAAGTTTCCAAGCTAGATCGCTCGTCATCCCTGGAATGTATTTGGTCAAACATTCCACAACGTGCTGAAATGTGTTGAAATCGTCGTTGAGGACTATTACCCGATAGTTGGGATAAGGTTTGCGGGTAACTTGACTCGATCGAACGGGTGCTATGGTTGGTGAAGAGGTCATCGCGCGAACAGCCACTAAAACTACAAAATTCGTAAAAGAGTTACCGACTCTATTATAACACAATTTCAGAATTTTTTAACTACTACGAAGTAGTTCGATCGGCTGCGGCGTTTATTTTTACCCCTCGGCCCTGCGTTGCACCGCGCCCGTCAAATTCAAGTTAATACTCATCTCAAGAAAGACTAAAGTCCTCACTACAAACTTTATAGGTTGGTAGTGAGGACTTTAGTCCTCAAACTCAGATGCTACTAAGCCGCAGCCAAATTTGCTGCTGCGAAATCCCAGTTAGCCAAATTATCCAAGAAATTAGTAATGTAGTCGGGACGGCGGTTTTGGAAATCCAAATAATAAGCGTGTTCCCACACATCCAAAGTCAGCAACGGAGTTTGGCCGTGTGCTATCGGGGTGTCGGCGTTAGCGGTTTTGGTAACTTTCAAAGTACCGTTGTCCACAACCAGCCAAGCCCAGCCGCTACCGAACTGAGTTGTCGCAGCAGTCTTGAATTCTTCTTTGAATTTGTCGAAGCTGCCGAAGTCGGCGTTGATTTTGTCAGCTAAAGCTCCTGTCGGAGTGCCACCGCCACCCGGTTTGAGGGAATTCCAAAAGAAATTGTGGTTCCAAACTTGACCTGCATTGTTGAAAATGCCGGCTTTGGATGGGTCTTTAGCAGATGCCTTGACAATTTCTTCAAGGGATTTGCTTGCCATTTCAGTCCCTTCAATCAGTTTATTCAGATTGGTGACGTAAGCAGCGTGGTGCTTGTCGTGGTGGAAGGAAAACGTGTTGGCCGACATATGAGCTGGTTCTAGGGCGTCAGCGGCGAAGGGTAATGGTGCGAGTTCAAATGCCATTGTGTTCAATCCTCTCTGGATTACTTTGGGTTTTTCGGTTGACTTGGCGGCTTTTGTATGATTAAAGCCGAGAGTCACTAGCTTGAGTTTATCAAGCTGTGGTAAATAATTCTTTACAATCTTCATATTTTATAGCAGTTGCAGCATTTTAGGATTTTGACTTCTGCTTTTCACCTATCAAATCTACTAATAGCAGGTCGTAGTTAGCACAAAGTTTGGTATAATGTCAACCCGCCTGCGCGGTAAATAAAAGTTGGTGGGAAATTGTCAACAGAGGGAAGTTTTATGATGGTTATAAATAAATTAAACCGATTTTTTGTCAAAGATAAGCTCACTTTAAATTAAGCTATAAGCAAGTCAAACAGATTGCAGGAGGCGTCTATGCAAAACAGTTCAAATAACCAGATTAATCACCCCACGCAATGGTTAAATCTGAAACTAATAGTCAGCGCTCTGGAAACAGTTCAAGACTTAATTGTAATTTCTTTGTGTATCGGTTTGTTCTGTTTCATGGTGATCGAACTGCGAGAAATGTTCTTCTCGCTGCTACCTCCTTTGAATTTCCAGGAAGTCACTGCCGACATTCTATTTTTATTGGTTTTAGTGGAATTATTTCGGTTGCTAATTATTTACTTGCAAGAACAAAGAGTTTCGATAGGCGTAGCTGTGGAAGTTTGTATTGTATCAGTTTTGCGAGAAGTGATAGTGCGGGGAGTGCTGGAAACTCCCTGGGTTCAAATATTATCAACAGGCGCTTTTTTGCTAGTTTTGGGAGTGTTGTTGGTAGTCCGAGTTTGGTTGCCACCAACCTTCGAGGGAATTGACCCGGAACGTCGCATGGCTAGCAGAAAAAGAAATCTATCAGAGCCTGAATCTTCTTCCGATTCTGTTGCAATCAATAGCCAGTTTAATTCTCACTGAGGATGGCGGCCCAGGCGATTTTAGATTTGAGAGTTACTCTGATATTGCTTGTGACGTTACCAGCCATCATTTCCAGTAAAACTGAGATGTTGCACCCTTGTCAAGAACGGGCAAGATGCCAGTTCCACAAAGAGTAGATTTTATTGTGGGGTGGGCATCCTGCCCGCCCAAAAAATGATTATTGAGAATGGTGCAAGACGTGAGGTCAAATCAACCTGATAACATTTGTAGTGAGGACTAAAATCCTTTGAAAATACAGAGGAATGTAGTCCTCACTACAAATACAAGCTTCATCAGTCATTGCCAGTTACTCAAATCTAAAATCTAATATCTAAAATCTAAAATGGTATTACCCGTTAGCCTGCAATTCCCCCAAACGACCCAACACTTCTTTCGAGTGAATCGCCGGATTAATCTTCACAAAAGTTTCCCGCAAAATGCCTTCATGGTCAATAATAAAACTGTGCCGCGCCGAGATAAAACTCATCCAAGAACCGTAAGCTTTACTCACTTTACCGTCGGTATCAGCTAACAGCGGAAACTTCAAACCTTCTGAATCGCAAAATTCCGCGTGGGAGTTGACATCATCAGCGCTAATACCGATAATTTGAGTATTCTTTGCCAAGTATTTCGGCAAGTCTTCCTGAAATCTCCGTGCTTCGATCGTACAACCCGATGTAAAGTCTTTCGGATAAAAATACACTACCAGCCACTTACCGCGATAATCCGACAGGGACACTTGTCCGTCGCCGCTGTTTGTCGGCAAACTAAAATCCGGCGCTGGTTGATTTACCGTCGGAAGCTTGCCACCGAGGGCAAATGCAGGTGTGGCAAAATTGAAAGTTAGAACAACTAGACAAATTGCCAATAAAGTGCTAAAAAACTTGCGACGGGACATCATAAATTTAGAAGTTGAACTGTACTTAAGACAAGTTTACAGTTTTCTGATTAAATAGGTAGGGGCAATTCGCGGATTGCTCCTAAAACCCCAATATCACTCACTCAAATAGCAATTTATCTATGAGCGCTGCACTCCCGTTACCAGGCAAAGCTATAGTAGTTCAGGTAATTAACGGTCAACCCGTTACGATCGAAGTCGATGGCACTAATGCGCCTATTACCGCTGGCAATTTTGTTGACTTAGTTGAACGCGGCGTTTACGACGGGGTGATGTTTCACCGAGTTGTGCGCCAGCCCGATCCTTTTGTTGTGCAAGGAGGCGATCCGCGCAGCAGAGATACGACAATTCCGGCAAGTCAATTGGGAACGGGTAATTTTATTGACCCGGATACCAATCAGCCGCGTTTTATTCCTTTGGAAATTAAGCCGCAAGGGGCCGCGCAACCTGTTTACAACCAAGTTGTAACCCAGACGCCGCAGTTGCAGCACACTCGCGGGGCCGTGGCAATGGCTCGTTCTAATGCTTTGAATTCGGCTTCTTCGCAGTTTTATTTCGCTTTGGATGATTTGCCATTTTTGGATGGTAATTATGCTGTTTTTGGCAATGTTATTCAAGGTTTTGAAACGGTGAATGCTGTGCAGCAGGGCGATCGCATTTCGACTGCAAAAGTCGTTCAAGGTATTGTCCCCAGTCGGGTTTCCAGCATCATTAGCGATGTTAATGTCCTCAACGGTTTCATTAACCGTACCAATTTTGTAAATCTGCCTTTGCGATCGCTCAGATTGTCAAACACCCCCAACAACTATCAAGTCACTTCCCAAGACTCTCAGCAAAATCCCAGCGGTGTAGTGGGAGGTAGCGCAAACGATCGCATCCTCGGTTCACCTACGGATGATGCAATTAATGGCAGCCAAGGTAACGATACCATCACTGGCGAAGCAGGTGACGACTTTTTGCGAGGTGGCAAAGGCAACGACTCGATTAGTGGCGGTGTTGGCAACGATATTATTAACGGAAATCTCGGCGACGATAATCTCAATGGCGATGCTGGTAACGACTTTTTGCGAGGTGGCAGAGGAAACGATGTTTTAATCGGCGGCGATGGTAACGATATTTTAGTGGGCGATATTGGCAGCGATACTCTCACTGGTGGCGCAGGTGCAGATACTTTTGTTCTTACCACAGGCGAAAATCTGGCTTTAGATACAGCGAGCGATATAATTCTTGATTTTAGGCCGGGAGATGGCGATCGTATTGGCTTAACCAGCGGTTTATCCAACACCTCATTCACCCAATCAGGCAGCAACACACTCATTCAATTTGGAGGAGTTACTTTGGCTGTCGTGCAAAATGCCGCCCCCGCAGCAGTTCAAAACGCCGCCTTTGCAATTAACTTTTCTACTATTTCCCGTCCTGATGACTTGCCAGTCGGTGACGCAGCCTTGAGAATTGGTTAACTTTAATTTTTGTTAACTTTAAGTAGAGGTGTAAGGTGAGCCCGGCTGCACACCTTACCAAATTCCCAATACTTCGGCTACGCAAAAAAGTTCCCAATTCCCAATTCCCCATGCCCCATTCCCAACACTCCGGCTACGCGATGGTACAAGTTTCTAATTCCCAAATTCAACTAACACCATAGCTTTGTAATTTGAGAAACTGCCTCTTGATAAGAATCCATTTTCCCTTGCAGCTTAAAAAGCCCTGCCGCCTTCTGAAAATCCTCAAATGCTCCGTGAACCTCTCTCAATTTATATCTAGTCAGTCCTCGGTTAAAGTAAGCTTTCGCAAAATCGCTATCGAGGCGAATTGCTGACTCAAAATCAGCTAGTGCTGCCAGGGAATTCTCCATTTGCAGGCGGATAGCACCTCGGTTAAAGTAAGATTGAGCTACATTAGAGTTGAGGAGCAGTGCCGA
Organism: Microcoleus sp. Pol11C3; assembly: GCF_036701485.1. Classification (NCBI taxonomy): domain Bacteria; kingdom Bacillati; phylum Cyanobacteriota; class Cyanophyceae; order Oscillatoriales; family Microcoleaceae; genus Microcoleus; species Microcoleus sp. Pol11C3. The sequence continues at coordinate 33,081 of NZ_JAUBQW010000041.1, forward strand.
GGTGTAATCTGCGATCGCCGCAGTATAATCTTTTAAACGAGTCAGCATAAACCCCCGATTGCTGTAATACTTGGCTCGGTAAGGATTGAGTTCGATGGCTGTAGTTAAATCTTCGATCGCCGATTGTTTGTAGCCTAATTTGTAGCGGGCAACACCGCGATCGTTGTAAGCTGAGGCGAATTGCGGATTAATGTTAATTGTGGCAGTAAAATTTTTAATAGCGCCGTGCAAGTCTTGTTGTGCGAGATTTTTTAAACCCTGAGTGTAAAACTTTTTGGTACTAACTTTTAAATTTGCCTCTTGTCGGGATTCAGCTTGCTCCCCCGAAAATACGCCGACAATATTAGTCAATCCCAAAGATTCGATCGAATTGAAAATAGTTGTGACAACTAATTGGCTTGGGAGAAGGGGGATAGTAGGCATGGGATGAGTGCTGTTCAACTGTATGCTCTTATTTTCCTCCAAAGTTGAGCTATTGACAGTGATATCCGTAGTGTCAGGAACGTGATAAGTTTGATGAGATTTGGTGATGCTGGGGCTTGAGTTGTGTGATGAAAGTTGAGCTTAGTTAGTGATGCCGATCGCAATTAACACAAATTGCGTCTACAACCCTTTAAATATAAGGCTTGTCGGCTAGAGGAGTGGTTTCTTGATTCCCATATTGAACAGTTTATACCATGATTGTTTGTAAATATGCCCCTGGGGGAGCGATCGCAACTGCCTGCTGCAAGTATTACTTTGTAGCGATATTGCACTGGCAAATTCCGAGCAAACTTGCGGTTATCTTATACCAGGTTTTTAGGAAAAATATTTGTTTGGCAGCGAGGCATCTGTGAAGCAACCGGGTTTCTAGCTCAAAGCGCGTCTAAGACTGGCTGAGTTAAGTTTGGGCCTGCGCCAACCCTGATTAACCTTTCACTACACTAATATTTTTGAGTAATCTTGCTGAGGGAAGTTGCAGATTATTTGCTATGCTTTGATTAGACATCAATAATTAATGGCGCAAATTAGTGTCAATGAAAATAGTTATGAAGTTGAAAACTTTCTTCGCTGCGTTGTTGGCGATCGTCCTGTTCACTCTCTACTTAACTCCTCCTGTGATGGCCGCAAATTCGGAGGATTTGAGTCACCTATTAAAAGATAATTGGTGCGTCAGCTTTCTGTGGAAGCAATGCGATTTGAGCGCTGTCGATTTGCGAGGCGCTAATCTCCAAGAAGCTAATTTGAGCGGCGCTAATTTGAGCGGCGCTAATTTGTCCGGTGCTAACTTAAAAAATGCGGATCTTTCGGACGCAGATCTCACCGGCGCTAATTTAGCAAATGCTGATATTTTAGGCACGGATCTCAGTCGAGCCAATTTGACCGAAGCTAATTTCAACGGCACGAAGTTGTGGGATGCTAATCTGACTTTGGCAAATCTGAGCCGCGCCAATTTACAGGATGCTAATGTCTTAGATTCTCGACTTTGGGGCAGCAATCTTACCCAAGCTAATTTAACAGATTCGACGCTGCATGGTGCTGACTTGCAATATGCTAATTTGGCCGACACTAATTTAACAGGTGCTGACTTGCACAGCTTCTTTTTCCGAGGTTCCAAACAAGTCACAAATTTGAGCAATGCTAATTTAGAAGGCGCTATTTTAACGGGAGCAAATCTCAGAGGTGCGGTGCTGGCAGGGGCAATAATGCCGGACGGGTCTATTAATGAAGAAAGTGGCTTTAATTTAAAGTAGAGTAAAATTAAAGTCTGCTTGGATAATTTCAACAACAGGCTTTCGGGCCGATTTAGCAGTCAATCAATTATCGGGTGTAGCTGCGCCCGTTGCCAACAGCTTGTTGAGGATGCTGTCAAGATATCAATTTAAACCAGGGTGCGATCGACCTTTTAACTCCCAAGCTGCGCCCGTTGCCAACCGCTTGTTTAGGATACTGTCAAGATATTAATTTAAACCAGGGTGCGATCGACCTTTTAACTCCCAACCAGTAAATATCGCTAAAATCTTAAATCTCAAACCGAACCTGCGCGCATCTGTTACAATTTTCAACAAAGCCAGAACAGCCCGGAACCTGAAGTCACCTGCCTAGGGATACAAGCCCCCGATAGGAGTCGTGAAGAGCAAAAATATTAGATATTTAGTTTAAACTCCCAGATTCATCTATAGAGGCTCTCTAAAATATAAAATCCACTGTGGAGTCAATCTAAAATCTAAAATCTAAAATCTAAAATCGAGCGACTGTGGAGTCAATCTAAAATCTAAAATCTAAAATCTAAAATCGACTGATGGAAACCCTGCAAACTCAACTTTACGAACTCGCACAATTTGCTGATAATTTAGTAAATACTCAACTGACAAACCTCAGTTTAGTCAGCGTCGGAGTCATCTTTCTGGCAGGGTTGCTAACGAGCTTAACGCCCTGTATGCTTTCAATGTTGCCGATCACGATCGGCTACATCGGTGGATACGAAGCAAAAAGTCGCCTGCAAGCCGCAGCCCAGTCTGCGTGGTTTTCCCTGGGAGTAGCCACTACCCTTGCGGGTTTAGGTATTGTAGCATCATTTGCCGGACAAGTTTACGGCAAAATTGGCCTGGGTTTGCCGATTCTTGTCAGCATTATTGCTATTCTAATGGGGCTAAATTTACTCGAAGCTTTGCCCTTACAAATGCCGTCTTTCGACGCTGTGGGGTGGGTGCCGAAAGATTTGCCTGCGGGCGTGCGATCGTACTTATTGGGCTTAACTTTTGGTTTGGTAGCGTCTCCCTGCAGCACGCCGGTTTTAGCTACACTCTTAGCTTGGGTTTCCAAAACAGGAGATACAGTTTTAGGTGGTGTGTTGCTGCTGTTTTATGCTGCTGGCTACGTCGCTCCGCTGATTATAGCAGGTACTTTTACTGCTAGCATTAAAAAGTTGTTAGAATTACGTCGATGGTCGAGTTGGATTACTCCTGTTAGCGGCGTTTTGCTAGTAGGATTTGGCGTTTTCTCTCTGCTTTCCCGCATTCTTCCCGCTTAAGTTTAGTAGTAAGGACTTCAGTCTTTGTTTAAAGATATAGCAATCTCTACTGAATGCGTGAATTAAGTTTTTTTAACGAACCGCGAAGACGCGAAACGAACCGCGAAGACGCGAAGAACACGAAGAAAGAAAGAAAGAAAAGAGAAAGAATTCAAAATTGATTGAGACTTGCTCGATAAAAATAATAATATTTTATTCATTTTTTGTTTTTCCCTCCTCTTTCTTCCTTCTTCCATCCGTTGCCGAACTTCCTTCCATCCGTTATATCCGTTACACAGTCCGTTGCCGAACTTCCTTCATAATTACCAATGACATCAAAAGAAGTATTTCTATCTAAACTCTCAAACTGGGCGACTGCTCCTCAAAGGTTTTTTAAGCGAGAAATCTTGCCGGTGCTAGCAGATTTGCGGCTGGCAATTATCTTGCTGCTGACGATCGCATTTTTCAGCATTTCCGGCACTGTCATCGAACAAGGCCAATCAGTACCCTTTTACCAATCTAACTATCCAGAACACCCTGCTTTGTTCGGCTTCCTAACTTGGAAAGTTGTGCTAATTGCAGGACTTGACCACGTATACCGCACTTGGTGGTTTTTGTCAATCCTAATTTTGTTCGGCAGCAGCTTAACAGCTTGTACATTTACCCGACAATTTCCCGCATTAAAAGCCGCCCGCCGCTGGAAATTTTATGAAGAACCAAAGCAGTTTCAAAAATTAGCTCTCAGTGCGGAATTAGAAACAGTTGCTTTAAGTTCCTTAGAACCACTTTTGCAGCAAAAAAACTACCGGATATTTCGAGAAGGCGAAAAAGTTTATGCCCGCAAGGGAATAATTGGCAAAATCGGCCCGATTATTGTTCACGCCAGTATGCTAATTATTTTAGCTGGGTCGATATGGGGCGCAATGACGGGATTTCTCGGTCAAGAAATTGTTCCCAGCGGCGAAACATTTCAGGTGCAGAATATCCTGGATGCAGGGCCTTGGGCGGGGCCGCAAATACCGAAGGATTGGTCGATGCGAGTTAATCGGTTCTGGATCGATTATAGTCCGAGCGGTGCGATCGACCAATTTTACTCTGACCTGTCAGTTTTGGACAAAACAGGCCAAGAGGTCGATCGCAAAACCATTCACGTTAACGAGCCCCTCAGATACCGGGGAGTCACTTTTTATCAAGCAGATTGGGCAATAGCCGCCGTGCGAGTTCGCCTCAACAAAAGCCCAGTTTTACAATTACCAATGGCTCAGTTAGACACTCAAGGTAAAGGCCGAATTTGGGGTGCTTGGATTCCAACAAAACCCGATTTGAGTGCGGGAGTTTCTCTGCTAGCAAAAGACTTGCAAGGAACGATGTTAGTTTACGGTACAGATGGCAAATTGTTAACTACAGTTCGCGCAGGCACGGCGGTAGAAGTTAATGGAGTCATGCTGACAATTGACGAAGTTGTAGGCAGTACGGGATTGCAAATTAAAGCTGATCCTGGCATTCCGATCGTTTATACTGGCTTCGGGTTGCTAATGCTCAGCGTGCTGATGAGCTATCTGTCTCACTCGCAGATTTGGGCTTTGGAAAAGGACTGCAAACTCTACGTCGGCGGGCGCACAAATCGCGCTCAGGTGACTTTTGAAAGAGAAGTTGTAGAGATTTTGGACAAGTTAGCCGAATCGAAAACTGCAGAGGAAAAAAGTGCGTTAAGCGAAGCTATCCCGTAGGGAATCGCCCCGACTTCTGTTGCAAGTCAAAGCTAACCGTAGGGTGCGCTAAGCGCACCTTACACCAACGATAAATATCAAAAAGATTAGTTGAGTTTGTAGCGTGCACGTTGCCAGATATGTCGAGGTGGTTAATGTGAAGCTGAGAAAAACCATAAAACCGCTATTTCACGTTCTGATTTTTCAAATTTCAAGTAATGAAAATTGCTATACGGAGTTTTGGTTTAAAAATCAAAATGCTGAAACGCCGGTCAATCGCTACTCTCCCGTGGGCGACAAACTCAACCGATGCCCAGTGTACAGCCTACAAACTAGGAGATTTTAAGCGTTTGAACGACTTTTTGACTCGCTTGAGAGGGCTGCCCTGACGCACCCTACCATTAGTTACTAATTTTATTAACAATCCTATTTCTTAAAACTATTGTGGGGTGCGCTTCGACGCCACCCCACAATTAAATCTCAATGCCACAACAGCTTAATACCCACCCTACTTCTGGTGCGACACCTCAATCACGGTGTGGACATTCCCCCGTGGCGAAAAATCGCCCTTAATCGTCGCTTCCAGCGGCGCGCAAGCCGCCACAAAATCGTCTAAAATTTGATTGATCGATTCTTCGTGAGAAATGTAGCGATCGCGATAACTGTTAACGTACAGTTTCAGCGCCTTTAACTCTACCACCCGCTCGTCGGGCACATAAGTAACGTGAATTGTCGCAAAATCTGGATAGCCAGAAAAGGGGCACTTGCAAGTAAACTCCGGCAAAGTAATGTTAATCGAGTAGCGCCGCCCGACTCGCGGATTCGGGAAAGTAATTAACTCCCCTTCCAAAATCTGGCGTTCGCCGTATTTCATTTCCTCGGTGCTTGACTTTTGCGACATAGTTTGTTCCGGTGCGTAGTTGTTCATAGCGATTGACTCAAAACTTGTAACATTAAATTAAATTTACGTTCAATATCTGTAACAAATATCTTGACGAATTGTGTTGCGATCGATCTAATTGCAAATACTCTCAGGCTAAACTAAAACAAGTTCACCCTCGCCATCTACAATTATGCAAAATACTACCTTATCTGACAATACTTCCCCTGAAAACTCAAATAGTTACTCTCCATCAGTACCAATTTCCCTCTATCGAGAAGTCACGGCAGAGCTGCAAGCAGCCCAAGCGATGCTCGACTCCCTCAAAACCCACAATCAGCAATTAGTCCAACAAAATCAACAACTGCGGCGAGAAGTAGAAACAGTAGTTCAAGTATCCCAACAGTTACAGCAAGTAGTCAACTCGGCTCAAAGCGTCACCCAGACAGGGATGCCTCAAATGCCGTCAGTCCAATTCAATTTCAGCGTTCAACCTCCGCCCCCACCACCTGCAACCTCCCAGACTAACTCTGCCATACCTCAACCACCTCAGACAGTGGCTTTCCCCTTCCCACTACCGGAACCGGTGCCCACACCAGCCTCGATGCCGCAGCCAGTTCCCGAAAAATTATTTACAGAGGTGCCGGAAACTCCTTACCGTGTCCGATCTCAACTCAAAAAAACCTCAGACTTAAGCGGATTGTGGTTGGCGATCGCGATTTTTCTGATTGTCATTGCAGCTTTCGGCGCAGGTTATTTAGTTGTCCGCCCTTTATTAATGAAAAAGTAAATTCCAACAAGAATCCCACGACTCCAGCCGTGGGATTTTAAACAAAACCTAGCATAAAATGTTCAAAGTTACGCTAATTGGCCATCATCCTCTGGCGGCACTCGTTTCTACTGAACGAGGGGCATACTGCTCTTCACAAGCAGAACCTACGATTCCCACCCCTGGCTCGAAACCGCGCGTGAACTCCGTGAGTTTTACCTGTTTAGCTTCCAAAGCTGTCTGTAGCACCTTCATGGCTCGGTGAGGGTCGCCGGCTCCGCAGAAAAATAAGTCTGCAGCAAAATAACCGTGTTCAGGCCAAGTATGGATTGCTATATGAGACTCTGCCAAAGTAGCAGTAGCTGTCACTCCGTGAGGACTAAACTGGTGTACGCACAAATCGATGAGAGTAGCTCCTCCGGCTTCGATCGCATCGAGAATAGCGCGGCGGATACGTTCAGGATCGTTGAGCAGGTCTCCAGGAGACTGCCAAGCATCAGCGACCAGATGGGTTCCCAATTGTTTCATTCTGCGGGGTTTTACCTCTATTGATGTTAAGTCTCAAACCTTTTAACGATACCACGGTGTCGAGAAATTTTCAAGTAAATTCCCAAAATATTTCCCAAATAGCGGTGAAGGCGAGGATACCGGGTTTTTTTGGGCGCTTTGGCCCCGATAGAGTTCGGGTTGAGTTCGATTTGAGTTCGATATTTCCTGCCCAAATCGGCTTTCGGTAGAATGCGGTTAAAGCCCAACCGCCTTAATTTGCTCCGGGTGATGGAGAGGCTATAAACCAGGAAGGGCCGGCACTCTTGATACCGCCCCTACAGCAACCGGGTTTCTCGGTGTTCGATTTTTTGAAGTTGAGCTACTTAATTATGGTTAAGTAGTAGTTCCGAATTAATTACACAATATTTCTACTGAAACCCATGCCTAGCAAGGAGTCTTTATGTAATTAATTTTGTGTGGTTACTTAATCAACTCATCAATCCCGGCTGTGAGTAGCTCCATTCGGCAAAATCGCCCCGCCCAAAGCGGCTTCATTCAAATTATCAACATTCAAGCTCGCCCCAATCAAATTAGCCTCCGACAAATTAGTTCCTGTCAAATTCGCCCCTGTCAGAGAACTTAGCAGCAAACCCGCTCCCGACAAATTGGCGTGACTCAAATTCGCCCCCCGCAAATCCGCTTCCAGCAAACTAGCACCTGCCAAATTCGCACCGCTCAAGTTAGCTCCCCGCAAAGAAGCTTTGTTCAAATTCGCAGCCCTCAAATCAGCATTGTGCAGAATCAAACCATTTAAATTAGCTTTACTCAAATTAGCTCCCTGCAAGTCGGCACCGCTCAAATTAGAGCCATTTAGATTGGCGGATTGCAAGTCAGCACCGCTCAAGTCAGCACCGCTCAAATTAGCAGCGCAAATAGAAGCCTCCCGCAGACTTGCTTCGCTCAAACAAGCCCCAACCAAATTGACGCCGCTGAGATTTCCGCGATTGAGATAAGCCCGAGTTAAATTTGCTCCGCTCAGGTTCGCCCCGGTCAAATCTACCTCGCTGAGAATCGCTCTCGTCAGATTTGCTCTACTTAAATCAACCCCACTCATAATTGCTCGGCTCAGCGTCGCCCCGCTCAAGTTAGCCTCCGTTAGTTTTGAGCCGCTTAGCAAACAAGCTCCTACTAAACTCGCTCCCGTCATCACAGCTTTGCTCAAGTCAGCCTGAGACAATATTGCTCCGCTGAGATTTGCCCCGCTAAAATCTGCGGCGATCGCCACAGTTCCAGTTAAACTAGAACTCCCCAGGTTAGCTTCAATTAATTTCGCCTTACACAAATTAGCCCCGCTCAAGTCGGCGGCGTTTAAATTAGCTCCAATCAGTTTGCTTCTAATTAAGTTAGCACCTTTCAAATTAGCGCTGCTCAAATTTGTTCGGCTGAGATTAGCTTCACTCAAATGAGCTGCAATGAGGTTAGCCCTTCGAAAATCTCGTTCCCCGTTTCTATGTCTAATTAAAAGTTCATCGGCACTTAAAAGTTCAGTGAAATTCATAAAAAAAGTTGAGTGAGTTTCCTTAATTTCTCGATGTTCTCTGTTGTCTGAAAATTTGTACTATCGTGTTTGACAGTAAGTTTTTTCAACCTATACTGCCACATTAACAATTGTCAAAACTGGTTGATTTCTAGCATCACCCTGCTCACCTAGTTATAACTCACGAAAAACCCGGTTTGTCGTAAATAAATAATCTGGGTATTTTCAGCGCGGTCGTCATGAAGAAACCTAGTTTCTCGCCGCGTGTAAGCCATGTAAGTCTTATTTGGCTAGTAATTAGTTGGCGGTTGATGTTAGTTGTTAATTGTTAGTTGTATTTATACTAACTGCTAATCACTAACTATTAACTGCTAACCATTTACCAAAATACCGAGAAGTTGTAGATCGATCTTGTCAAGGTCGATCAAATATTTGGGGTATTGCTGGCGGCATCCGCGCCGCATTCTGACCAGAAAAATTGCTAGTACAGGCGATCGAATTTATTAGTGCAATCAAGAAACAAGATATCGGAGCTTCAACCCCAAATGCCTTCTACATAAGTGCCTTCTATCTTCGATAGCCCATGAAAGCAGAGTCCGGTCAGATCAGCTAGTGTCACCTCCCCCCACTGTGCTACGCGCCAGTGAAATCCAACAGGAAGGCTGTTTCCCTCGGAGTGCTGAGCGAGTCGCAGGCAAAGCAAACAATACGCTGCGCTGAGCCTGAGTTTTTGCGAAAAAATGAGCCGCGAGCCATTGTGCTCCCGCGCTGCTGTGCTTGCTGTTAATGTTTACTCGATCCATGAGCGCTTGCGGTTCTAATTAACAGAACACCCGACACCAGACGCGCTCCCGGACATAAAAGCTGTTCCTGGGCTTCTCAAATGTTTCGCTGAGACATTCCCAGAAAAACTGTATTCCTGTAGCACGTCTTGCCAACGGCAATTGGGCTGCTACAGCCAACTAATGACCAGCCTAAGTCTTGCCGGAAAGCGACGACAATATTATTATTCTAATATTTGCCGACCACCGCAGGCTTTTCTGAGCGCGTGGGACTGGCTACTTCACCTGTATAAGTTGCTGAAATTAGCTACCCATAATTAAAGATAGTCGCTCTTTGACTAACCAGGCAATATCTGTGGTAATTTATGTCATCAAATTTGATAATACTGCGGGGTTTAAAATCGAGTAGTAGTGAGTGTTACAGACTCAAAAACCGCTGCGGATTTAGGGTGTAAAAATTAAGGGAGCCGATCGATCCTCCCGCGCAAAGCCCAGCTCACGGACTGGGCCCCTAATCAAAATTAAACTTTTGACAGGTGGCTTTTTTAAGTTTCCAGAACAAAACAAAAGCCGGCTTTCAGAGGAAAAGCCGACTTTTGAGATAATTTTACCGACGAAGCGTAAAACCGCTAGCTCGCCGCTGTTGGTTGGATCACTTTCCACAATCCGAGTGCGCGAGTGCGACTACCCCGCAGGAAGTAGAAACCATAACCAAACAAAGTCTGAAGTATTAAATCAGAGGGCGGTGGGTAACGCCCTGATTGGGATCGTAAATACCAGCCGTAGTATCAACGCCCGGAGTACCCGGAGCGCCGTAATCAGCCCGAGCACTATCGACGCTGGGATAGTCGTAGGTCTTCCAATGCTGAATACCTCCGCGGCTCAGAATGCTTTCCGCTTTAGCGACTTCTGCTTCGCTGCCGTCAACCAGTACCAAGTAATCTCCCCTTGCCACACGATCGTTGTATGCTCTAGCTTCCTCTTCGGGAATTCCCATACCAACTAAAGCTCCGATCAAGCCGCCTGCTGCCGCACCCAAAGCTGTACCGGCGAGTGTAGTGGCGATCGCCGTAGCTGAGGCTCCTGCCAGCATAATCGGCCCGATTCCCGGAATTGCCACTAGGCCGAGACCTACCAACAAGCCTGTCAAACCGCCCAAAGTGCCACCTGTAAGTGCCCCCTTTGTGGCCCCTTCATCGGATTTGTTATCGGCGCTGTCGTGCACGTCAATGCCTGCGATGTCCCCTTTCGAGTCAGCATCCTTAGCGATTACCGAAACCCGATCCATGTCAAAACCCGCAGTTCTAAGTTCTCCCAGCGCGTGTTCCGTCTCGCGGCGGGTTGAAAATACTCCCACAGCGCGCTTCTGCCGGCCAGAAGCTCTGCGACCTGTGTCTGCCGGCACATCGTAAATGCCCCAATCGTGAATGCCCCGCACGCTCATAATTCCTTCGGCTGTGGCAAGTTCAGCATCTGTTCCTTCTACGAATACTAAATATTCTCCCCGCGAGACGCGATCGCTATAAACTTTAGCTTTTGCTTCGGGAACTCCCAAACCGACCAAACCGCCGACCAAACCGCCCGCTGCAGCCCCAATCGCGCCTCCGACTACAGTATCTGCCAGCAGAGTTGCGATCGCACCGCCCGCCATCACCGGGCCCACTCCCGGAATCGCCAGTGCCCCAAGACTTCCGAGCAACCCAATCAAACCACCCGTCACGACTCCCGCTGTCGCACCTGCTTTTGCGCCACCACCCACTTTGTCGTCGGTACTCTTACCAGCGCTAGCGCCCGCAATTTCGTTGCTATCGAGCTTTTCCCCAACTACCGAAACTTTATTCATCGGAAACCCGGTACTTTGCAGCTCCATCAGTGCTAGTTCCGTATCTCGGTAATTAGAAAATGATCCTACAGCTCGCTTGTGTTGACCTAAAGCCATTTTTTTTCTCCTGGAAAATATACTACTTTTACACAACCACAGAATTTATGCTCTGCCATCAATCACATTTAGTGCTTTTTTCCCAACAATTTTCATCGGTCGCTGGGAATAACTTCCAGCTCTATCTTCAGGTTGGTTTCCCACTAATTATCTGGGCATAAAAATCGGAAATTGGGAAGGGGAAGTTGCAAGTATTGCGCGAGTTTTGAGTGCGTGAATTGTAAATTCCATTTACACTCTTTAACTTAAAACCGCGCTCTCCCTAGAGAGTCACCTAAGCGTTGCGATCCACTCCCAAAGCAATCATACAATGCCCAACTTTACCCTCTTCCCTCAGACTTCTCTCCTAGATCACTAAATCCTTCTTCCTTGTTTCCGTCGGACTTCTGCCTTCTAATTTATTACTTGCTAGGCGATGCGGGTGCAGCGGGGGCGACAACAGCCGTAACATTCACCTGTTTGACACCCTTAATCTCTTTAGCTAGTGGCTCAATTTTAGCTAAATCCGTTTGATTGGGAACTGTGCCACCTACCGTGACAACCCCGTCTTTTGCCTCAACAGTTAGCGCACCTTTAGTGATGTTTACTTCTAACTTGGAGCGCACTTCACTTTCGAGGTCGCCCTTGGCTCGTGTTGCATCGCCACCCGTCACATTGTTGCGCTGTTCTCTGGCCCTGATATCATTATTTGCTTGTGCTCTGCGAATCTCGCTAGTTGCGTCACCCTGAGTTTTTTTAACAGTCTCGGCTGGGGGCGGGCTGGTGGTATTTTCTGTGGTAGAATTAGGAGCATCAGCGCTAGTTTTAGCCCCGTCGCTGCAAGCAGCAGCTCCAAATAATAGGATGCCGCTGAGTAGAATGGGTGTTAGTTTGTTCATAATATGTTAATACCCTCCGGGTAAGCTTTCGATGAGCCTGACTTCTTTGAGCCAGATTTAGGAGCCAGATTTAGCAAGACAGAATCTTAGTTTGTGTCTTTGTTTGTGCTTTCTGCGTTGGTTTTTTATAGGATTTAAAAATCCTTATATCAAATATATACACTTGAGCAAGTATCTACATCGCTCCAGGGGTGTAAAATTTATCTATGTCGTTAGATAGAGTACAAAAAACCAAATAAGGTCTTAGAGCTAATTCAACTTAATTAGTCGGGGACGCACTATTCCTCATAAACCCGGTCGATTCCGAAATTTTTAGTTACTAAAGCTAAGATTTTCCTATACACCAAGTTTAAAAGGGTAAGTTTGATTAATAAATGTGAGCGCTACTCCCAACTAATTTTTCCATCTTCCCGGTTCACTCAATATCCATCCCTGCAATCCGTTAAATCGCGTACACTACTCATTGTAAAACTTCCTGCTTCAACAAAACAAACGAAAAGAGTCGAGAAATTTTTGAGCATTTTCTGGTTCTGGGGTAGTGGCAACCAGGCCGTAAACGCGCGTTTCCACCAAAAAAACTTGACCTACACCTACAGGTTCCGTGGGGGAAAGCGGCTGAAACTCAAATTCTTTTCCCGGATAGCCTCCGAGGGAAATATCCCGCACTTGCAAGACTTTAGCATTCGCGGCCACGACGAAAAAATCAACGGCATTATTTAAAGTAATTCTGATATTATTGATATTATTGTTCCTCAGCCGAAAATCTACGTCAAAGTATTGAAGCAAATAAGTTTCTTTGTTTTTTAAGCTCGATCGGTATGTATGAGCAATAATTTGATTTGAAAAAGTTTCGGAATTAATTTTGGGATTTCCCGGCATATCGATCGCAAACTGACCCATCGCCGAGCAAAATGGCTGCCACTCTGGCGTCTGAATTTCTGCCCGCAGCGGGGCTGGTTGAGATGCAGCGGGACGGGCAAACTTGACAGGGTATGAAAGTAATGTATAGCATTTATCGAAAAGATGAGGTATGATATAACTGACTTGAAAGGAGTGAAAAATATAAGACCCCAAAATGTTA
>NZ_JAUBQW010000261.1:0-2662 GCF_036701485.1 Microcoleus sp. Pol11C3
TAAGGCTTTGACCAATTATCATTGGTTGACTTATTGATGATTTGTTGTAGACCTTTGTCAACCGGATTCCGTATAACGAACGCATAGAGATCGAAATATGGGATTGGGGCAAGCCTTTTGACCTCAAGACCAAGCTGAAAGAAGAATTGCCCGAAAAAACTCTGTTTAGTTGGAACGACCTGGCCTTTACTCTTCACTAAAGCTGTTCTGAAATTTCCAGTTGTCCATTGACAACAACAAGGAACTTTTTTGTGATGATTACTAAGACTACTCCCAAGATTCTCGTTGTGGATGATTACCCATCCATCCGCAATTTAATTCATCGCTTTTTTCATCATAAATATCAAGTATATTTGGCAGCAGATGGCCAGACTGGTTTAGTATTGTTTGAGAAATTAAACCCACTGCTAGTAATTCTCGATTTAAATTTGCCGGATACTACTTTAGAGCTTTAGAGCTTGATCAAAATAGGTAAAAACCGATGGTGAAAGCTGAGGGGGCGGAATGTGGCTGACAGCAGATGATGGATGATTTGGAAGACTAACATCGAGTTTTAGATGCCCGACTTCTTTCCTCGTCCCCCCGGTCTGGAAACCAGCTAAATGTAGGGACACGGCAGTGCCGTGTCCTGACTTAGATATCCTAGTTTTTAGCTGCCCCAAACCTTCTTTAAAACCTCTTGAGGAGAGATGTCTGCCATTTTGCCAGTAGGAGATTTAATGCCCAAAAATCGATCGCTCTTTGGCAGCAATTTTGCAGGTTCAGTCGGGCCGAACAAAGCTATTGTATAAGTTTGAACCGCCACAGCTAAGTGCATCGGCGCACTGTCAGTACATATCATCAAATTAGCAGCAGCAATTGTCGCCGCCAACTTGCCGACATCATCCGGCGAGATAACTTTTACATTCGGACATGACTCGACTAACTTTGTCACGAAGTCTGCATCTTCTGGGCCTTTCACAACAACAACGGGCAAATTCGGCTGCCGCTGCTGACAATCTTCAATTATTTGCTTCCAGTTGTCTGTAGGGTAAATTTTGTCAATACCTTTAGACACAGCTAATTGACTCGAACCGCCGTGAATCAAAATGTAGCCGCTTTCTTTTACGCCCAACCGCTGCTGTTCGGCTTCTGCCCACTGAATGTCCTGTTTTGGTACATTAATTGCCACTGGCGGACAAGGATTTTTAATGTTAAATCCTTGCAGCAAATCGTGGTACATTGAAGCGGCATACTGTTCAGTTTTGAGCGGTACAGCAGCGGTGAGAAATCGAGCGCCGTTGGTTCCCGAATAGCCAACTCTCTTCGGAATGCCAGTCAGCCACAGCAGCAGCCCTACAGTCCACCGCTGGCCTAGGGAAATAACTGCTTCGTATTCGCGATCGCGAATTACGCCCAGTAAATTGCCCAAATCTGCCATAGCGTTGCGGTCTTTGAAATTGTACGTCAAGACTTCTTTGACGGACTTGCAGACTCGGTAAGCGCCCTTCGCCCTCGGTTCCACGATGACATCAATTTGCGCCTCTGGATAAGACTGCTTGAGGTCATCAAGGGTGGGGAAAAATAAAATTTGGTCGCCAATCCCGCCAGGGACAAGTGCTAGTATTCGCATCATAAACGATCGGCTATTATCTATCGAGGTAGCTCTTAGCGATCGGTCTTCAGCTATCAGCTTATAGTATTTCTAGACTTTAAAAGCTACTGGCTGACAGCTAAACAACTGACCCAAAAGTACAGGACGCTCTTAATATATACCTAGTTGGGTTAAGAACGGTTAGTTAATGCACTTATTAATTGCTGCGGCGGGTTCGGGGCGACGGATGGGGAGTCAGCGGAACAAACTGCTGCTGACTTTGCTGAGAAAACCTTTGCTGAGTTGGACTTTGGCTGCTGCTGAAGCTTCGCAGCACATTAGCTGGATTGGCATCATGGGTCAGCCAGAGGATTTTCCTGCTTTTAAAGTAATTCTGAGCGATTTATCTTTGGTTATGCCCGTGGAACTGATTAAAGGAGGCGCCACCAGGCAAGAGTCAGTTTACAACGGTTTGCAGGCTTTGCCGCCAAATGCCGATCGAGTTTTGATTCACGACGGCGCGAGGTGTTTGGCAACTGCTGAATTGTTCGATCGATCTGCCGAGGCCCTCTTGACCTGTCCGGGCTTGATTGTCGCCGTCCCGGTCAAGGATACGATTAAGGTCGTAGATGAGCGTCGGATCGTGCGAGACACCCCAGACAGAAGCAATTTGTGGGCAGCCCAGACTCCCCAAGGATTTGAAGTGAAATTGTTAAAGCAGTGTCACGAAGAAGGGCGACAAAAAGGTTGGGAAGTGACCGACGATGCAGCTTTGTTTGAAAAATGCGGTTTACCAGTCCGAATTGTGGAGGGAGAAGAGACGAATTTGAAAGTCACAACGCCCGTAGATTTAGCACTAGCTGAATTTATTTTGCGACAGAGAACAGATAAGAGCAAATAGAATTTGTTGACTATTTTTAAGAACGGGCAAGATGCCCGTTCCACAATCCATAATTTTATTAATTGTGGAACAGCCATCTTGCCTGTTCCTTTGCACGGGTTCTGGGGCCTGTTCCCTTAGCGGGTGACAAGGCACCTCTAGTCTAAACAGGACAAAGGTTTGAGAGAATGGTAAGGTAAAAAAATAAG
>NZ_JAUBQW010000042.1:0-45955 GCF_036701485.1 Microcoleus sp. Pol11C3
TTAAGGCTTTGACCAATTATCATTGGTTGACTTATTGATGATTTGTTGTAGACCTTTGTCAACCGGATTCCGTATTAGCTCTATATTCATGGAATCGCAGCTCACAACAAAAAAACAGACAACCCAAAACAGCAGCTTGATTAACACGCACCGTGTTTATTCAATACAACCCAAATTGTTTTCCAAATCAGACTGATGTCGTAGACAACAGACCACTTGCGCTGATAGTCGAGATCCATGCGGACAATCTCGTCAAAGTCTTTAACTCCAGAGCGTCCGTTGACTTGCCACTCCCCAGTCAGCCCGGGTTTGACATTTAAACGTTGCCAGTGAAAATCGTCATAGGCAGCAACTTCATCAGGAGTGGGCGGTCGAGTTCCCACCAAACTCATGTCGCCGACTAACACGTTCCAGAATTGAGGCAACTCGTCCAAACTCGTGCACCGCAAGAAGCGGCCGACGCGGGTAATTCGCGGGTCATTTTCATTCTTAAAAATGTGACCCTTGGCTTGGTTGCTAACTAAATGTTTGAGATTTTCTGCACCGACAACCATCGATCGAAATTTCCATATTCTGAAATGTCGTCCTTTCAAGCTGCAGCGGACTTGACTATAAAGCAGCGGGCCCGGATTGTCCAACAGCATCGCCACGGCCACCGGCAGCGCCACCACAGCAGCAATTGCCAGTCCCAGCAGCGAGCCCAAAATATCGATCGACCGTTTTACCTTGCTTGTTACTGAGCGGTGATGCTGTTGTTTTGATACACAGACTTTGTAAGTATATTTTTGAAAAAATAAGGACAGCATTTCTGATAATGATGATTTCGACGATGCACCCATCGGAAATTTCATATGATTTCTCTCAACTTTAACGATACTCTTACGTCCATCTTATTAGCCATCGCAAATCTGCAGAACCTAAAATGCTGAGCTTTGCACAATCTTTAAAAAGCAATAACACTTTTATAAAGTTTCTATGTGTTTTTTGTAAAAACGTATAAAGTTTATGTAAACGTACGTAAATTTACAGAAAAAAGTTAGTCCTAGACGCAAAAAAACCGGGTTTCGACGAGGACTCTTCCCGAAAGACAGGGAGGATTATACTGAGAAACCGGGTTTTTGCCGTTTAGCGATAAATATCGGTGCGAACATCCCAAGCAAGTGTTAGCGGCTCTAACAATTTTTGCTGGCTGCTAGAGGCGAGTTTACCTAAATATTCGCGAACAACAGAGGCGTGTTCGAGATTCAAACGATAACCCCGTGAGACATCTTCAAAGAAAAGCGGCTCGGCCAAAATTGCTTCCCAATCAGGATTTTGCGTCGACTCCTCGGTCAACAGCATGAAATCTTCCTCTGCAGGCACAAGTCCCGCCGGCAAATTTCCTTCCAAAATCCGCAAAATCCGGGGTTCGCAGGTGCGGGTATTTACGCCTTGGCGTTCCAACAACTGCAAAATTTCCTGAAAGCTGAGAGTTTCCTCACCCAAAACCTGCATTAATTCCCACAGCAGAAAAAAGTCGCTGTACTGCTGCTGCGACACATTCAAAATGTGAGGATAGAGAGCCAAACTCGCCAACCCGCAGGCCACTCGACCAATTTTTTGGGAAAAATTTGTACTTTGAGATACAGAATTTAAGGCAGAATTGTGAGTGTCAAAAATATCTCGATCGACCTGCAATTCCTGGTCTTGAAACACGATCGCATTCGGCAGCTTCTGCCGCAACCAGCGGGCGATCGCAGGCCAAGCACCCATACCCCCCGCACAAATCGCCTGATTAATCCCCGCCGGCGACATTCCCGCGCGGCTGAGCAAAGCATTCAATTCGCGGTTCAACTGCTGTACAAAAGGCACTAAAACCAGACTTTCCAAATCTTTGCGTTTCACATCCCAATGCTGCTGGCCAATATCCAAAGCAAAACTTTTTTGATGTTGCAAGATAACTTTTATTTGCCTTGCGGCTTCTAACAATTGCAGGCCAAAAGCAGAACCTTGTAACCGCTGCTGCAATTGATAGCGGCTTGGCAAATCAGGATGGCCCGGACGTGGCAAATCGATCGCCATTCCCCACGTTTCATTTTTAGCCAACAACTGACAGATAATATCCTGATCGAAAGCATCGCCAGCCGCATCAAAACTGTGGCAAGTAAAATCAGCACGAGTTAAATCTTGAAGATTGGACGGCAACTCAACTAAAGCGAATTCCACCGTCGCCGCCCCCGCATTCAAAATCAAAGTTCCCCCGCTAAAAGACGAAGGATTCACACTCAGCGGTGCAGTTTCTTCACTGCCCTTAGCAGAATCCACGGCGGACGACTCGACTTCCATGCCATTTTTCACAGGAGTTACAGCAGCAAGCAAAGTGGCGATCGCATCTTCCACCACAAAAATTTGCGAACCAGAAGCCACCAGAGACGCGCCCAAAACCGCCTCCCGCAGATTAAACATATAAACATCCGACCACCCGGCCGGAGTCCCCAAAATTACACCCTGCAAGTCTAAAAGCGCCGCATCGAGAGTTTCTGGCATCAGTCCCGAAGCCTTACAGATTAAATTGGAAACTGGCAATCCTGCAAAAATCTCCCTCGGCATTGCAGAATCCAAAACTTCCCCCGAACCGTCAAATTTTTGTCCCCGCAAACTCGGATTCAAAGTAGCCAGCAGTGCCCGCACACCTTGCAGCGGCAAGGCGATCGAAAAAGCCTGTAAGGGCGACCACTGCAACAGCGGTTCGTACATCCCAGCAGCCTCGCGCTGATAAGGAATGCCCACCTTTAAAGGCAATTTAAAATTTTCCAGTAAAAATTCTCCTGCAGCCAAAGCCTGGGGTCGGAATCCCACCGACTTAACTGTCACCTCTGCCCCTGGGCTTCCTGGGGCTGTTTCCGCCAGCACCGCAGCCGAGGGAATCCGAAAGCTGGCGCCTTCCTCGGAACCCTCAGCCTGCGATGCTTCCCAGTAAATGGGGTGCAACTGGCCGCTGGTGCGATCAAGCAAAGCCGCAGACAGGCCACTGGAACCAAAATCAATGCCCAAATACCAGCTAGAATTCCGGCGTTCTCGGGATGGGGCGATCGCGCCTGCTGCAGAATGCCCAGCCGAGTCTTGCTGCTGTGTCCCGGCTAACTCGCTAAAATCGGTTTTTCCCTCAACAACTCCTGCTTTACTCTCTGTCGAAATTAGGTTTTTTTTTTGACTTTCTGGAGGACTCGATCGCAGTTCGTTAGTTTCGGCAGTTTCTGGAGGGGGAGAATCAGTCAAAGGTCGATCGGTCTCGGTCAAACTAGCCAAAATCTCGTCTAGCGTCAAATTCGAGTCGTCTTCCTCCGCAAACAAATCATCCTCAAGTTCGTTTTCCAAAACAAAGGGTTCATCATCAGATGAGAGTTCCAACACATCGGAGAACAAATCGTCCAGCGTACCGAGTTCTTCCTCTGCCACTTCCGCAAAGGGATTTTTTGCACGGCCTTCGGGGGAACTCGCCGATAAATCCAAGCTGTTAGCGACTGAGGCATTCGATCGCCGGGAGCTAGTATTTTCCAATCCCTCCAGATTGTAGAGGTCTGCCTCCAATAGTTCCAGAGTATTGTTGTCCAAATTGAGAGCTCGATCGAGGTCATCTTCTAATGCCTCGACCGGCAGCAAATCCTCGTCCGGCGAAGCTTGGATGTACCCATCATCGAGCCGCTGTGAGGATGAGTCGAACTCGCCAGTTTGAACATCGCCGACACTTGGCACAGCGGGCGTGGCACTGGGTCGGTCAGGGCTAATTTCTACAGGCGTTCTCAACGGCAAAGCTGGTGATTGAGGCACATTAGCGCCGAACTGCTCGCTGAGGTTTTGACCCGTTTCTAGATTTTCTCGATCGTCCGCGTCAAGTTGCACCTCAGCAGTTGGGGGTGGTGCTTCTGAAACTTGAGGTACTGTTGCCACTTGCGGTTCAAATAAATCTGCACTATCTAAAGTTAGAGACTCTACAGAATTCCCCCTTACAAAGTCTGAATCTTCATCTACCAAAATCTCTTCCAGAGATTCGCCTTCATCCAGCAGATTTACAAACAAATCTTCGGTCATTTCTAGCGATTCGGTCGTTTCCTTATCCGTGGTCGCTTGATATTCTACACCTTCACTTTTTGTCTCAGTTACAGTATTTTCTACCTGGATACTTTCGATTTCTAATTCTACTTCAGGAACCGCTTTCCCCGCGAACAAACTTGCATATAAATCCTCAATCTCTTCGTCTGTTTCTGTTGACCTATTCGCCGATTCACCGCCAGAAAACAGAGTTGCATTTCGAGGTATTTCGGGTTTAGAACCGGACAAATTATCTTCCACCTCCGGGAGCAAACTTGGGGCTTGAATGCGATCGCGGTCGCGCCTCAACTGTCTGAATAGCGGAGAAATTTCTGTACCGGCGTAGGGCAATCTGTCTTGTTCTGCGAATTCGCCGGTGCGAATTTCCTGCACCGAGTCTCCACTCAGAGTCTCTGCGACTGAGTGCTCGCTCAAAGTATTTGAAAGGGCGGGAGCGACAGGAGATTGATCCGCTGCGGTTGGGGTGACGGTTTCGAGATTATTTGCTAAATCGATCGGCTGTTGAACGTAGGAAGACGCTTCTCGCCCCAACTGTGAAGCCAAGTGGTTGAACAAAGCCGCGAACATCGCCTCGCTCTGCTGGCTCAAACCGTACATATTTTCGAGTTCTTGTCTCAAGGAAGCTTGATAGCTTTGCAGATTTGCTTGCAAAGCCTCGAACACGATACCCATCCTAGAATCAAGACTCATCAGCAGATTGTCAGCATGAGATTGGAACAGTTGCATTTGCTCCAACCTCTGAGCCGGCGTCAGCAGCGGGTGTTCTTCTGAGGTTTGTCGGTTAAGTGTTACGTCAATAGCCGATTGTTCATCAGGCGCACTGCCCAAAGAGTATGGTGCTGCGCTGCTTTGCAATAACTGATTTTCTAGCGAACTTAGAATTTGGGAGAAATCGCTAGTCAAGGTTTCTTCCAAGCGGCCAGTCAGTACCTGCAAGAATTCAGCAATGATTTGCTGTTGGTTGGCTTGTTGCTGAGCTAGGGATTGTTGCTGCTGCCGTTTTGCTTCTAGCTGTTTGATTTCTTGAATTAGAGCTTGCTGCTCTTGCCGCAGAGCTTCTATGTCTTCTTGGAGCGGCCCTGTCAGGCTTGAACGCAGGTTGCTGATTTCTCCGGTTACGGCAAGCATGATTTGCTCTGCGGCTGAGGGGCCAGGGGCGGCTAGAGGCACTTTGGGCACTGGAACTGGTTGCGGGCGGACATTTGGGCGGGCGGGGGCCTTTGGGGCCGTTAGCTTTGAGTCTGAGGAAACCAGATAAGCGCGAACTCGCTCTAAAAGTTGGCGCTGGTGGACAGTATCGATCGAACCCGTCCAAGGCAAGCGGGGTGCGGGCTTGCTGAGTACCTCGTCAATCTCAGCAATCAGTGCTTGAATTTTGTACTTCTGAGAATTCAAGGGCGGAACCTCTGGGAATGCGGCTTGGGAGAAACTTTACCGAAAAAAGACTGAAGTCAGGCGGCAGCGATGCCAATAGATAGAATAATCTGAATGCGAGTCCGTCAATAATTCACTAATATTTTCTGACAACTGTTAATTAATGTTTTGCCTTCGGATAACTTCTATTGCCTATGATAGGTTAGCCGGTACTTCCGCACCAAATGCCCGCTGCTATCAATTGCAAGTGCTGTCAAATTCTGCGGCTCAGGGGCGAGTTTCCCGACCCGGAGGCTGATTCCTGCTCGTAAGAGCTGCGATCGCGACGAACTTTTGCCTTCACCGGCTGGAACGGCGGGCCGCACACTGTCACCGCGAGTTTCGTTAGCATGGCGGCGCGCCACTGTCTCTTCATCTTTCACCGAGTTGGAAAAAACCTCAAACACTTTGGGATTGGGGATACCGACATTCGGGATTGTTCGCATATACTGGGTTTGAGTAACCTTTTATCATAGCCTTTTATCTGTATTCATGGCTAGATACTAATGGTACAATAATCTTGGGGTAGCAGAAAAGTTGGCTGGGAAGTGGGTGGGCGTCGCTCGCCAAGAGCGCCAGTCTTGAGGCTCGCAATGGCTGTGGATTTTGCTGATCGTGCTGACAGTTGCCAGGTTTCACGCTTGCAATCGGATTTGGGATCTGTCTACCGTGCTTGCAGGCTTGTACTCGTGGATTCTGCCTTCTCGACAGCAGGGCAAGAGTGACAACAAATCTCTCAGCAGTGTTAAGCTTGTTTTCGCGAAGTGCTTTCAAAGGTAATTCGATCGGCTCAGTCGTTTGCCACATTGCTAAAATTTTGTTAATAAAATTTGCTCAGTGGTATATATCTAAAAAATTATGGTATATTCTTTAGTTTCTAGCTCGCAATCAGAGCTTGAGGCTATTAATTCCCATATTGGGCCTTTGACCGCAAAACTTTAGAGGTAAAATTGCCGATTTTAGATCCTTGTTTCTCAAATCTTGAATCTCAAATCGAATGACTCGGCTGCAAGCTATTTCTAACTGCCCAGCGCAGCTCAAGCGCATAAATTAAAATGATGGCCTCATGGAAGACCGCTTTAACACCCGAGATCCGAATTCCAATATAAATCAATTGATAGTTTCTACTCCTTTTTTTGCAGGATTACCCGATCCTGTAATCGAGAGAGCAACTGTCCACATCGTTACCCGCAGTCATCCGTCGAATCAAGTAATTTTACTTGAAAATGACTGGGGAACATCAGTGTATTTTATATTGGATGGTTGGGTGAAAATTCGCACCTACAACCTAGACGGAAAAGAAGTAACACTGAATATTTTAGGGAAAGGAGAATTATTCGGGGAAATGGCCGCGATCGAAGAAGCACCGCGATCGACAGATGTGATCACCCTAGCCCCGACACTGATCGGCAATATGCCATCTCAGGATTTTGTGCAGCTCATTCATACCGAGCCACTAGCAGGCATTCGGCTAGCTCAACTGATGGCCCGTCGCCTGCGACAAGTCAACCGCCGCCTGCGTTTGCGAGAGTCGGACAGTACCTCGCGAGTAGCAGATATTCTATTATTTTTGGCAGAGGGGCAAGGCAAAAAAATCCTGGAAACAGGAGGTACAGAAATTCCCAACCTACCACACAGAGAATTGAGCAGCCTCAGCGGGCTGGCTCGCGAAACAGTAACGCGAGTGCTGAGCAAGCTGGAAAAAAAAGGAACTATTCAGCGCGAACGTGACGTTTTGTGCATTCCCGACCTGCACGCCTTAGAGCGTCTGTTAGTCTAGAAGTATCAGAGTTTGCTTTTATTGAATCTAATTCAAAAGCACTCTCTGTTAACTAACTGATATTAATGATTTCCCGCAGGAGGTAAAGCTGTGAGTTTTAAGAAAATTTTCGCCGCCTTAGATGATTCTGAACTCGGCCACCGCGTCTTCACTCAAGCTTTAGAATTAGCTCTGAGCGATCGCGCCCAGGTGATGCTATTTAACTGCGTTACTGTCAACACGCTGGGCGAAACGACAGTGCCCATTCCGGTAGATTTGGGCATGAATGTCGAGTTAATGAATCAAGCTTATCAAGCTCAACGTTTGCGGCTGGAAAGCGACGTAAAACAGGCTTCGGGTTTCCTGAAAAATTACTGCGACGCCGCAGCAAAACAAGGATTGCAGGTGGAATTTGACTGCAAAATGGACGGCGCTCCGGGGCATTCTGTCTGTGAATCCGCCGAAAATTGGGGCGCAGATTTAATAGTGTTGGGGAGGCGTGGCCGCACGGGGTTCGCAGAAGCTTTCCTCGGCAGCGTCAGCAATTATGTCGTTCACCACGCATCTTGTTCGGTTTTTGTAATTCAGGAAGTCAAAGCCGAAAAATAATGCTGCTGAAAATTTTTGCCCAGAAAGTCCATCTCAAATAAGACTCGCCTTCTTACCTAAACCCGGTTTCTGCGAGCAAGATTAAATTTGGCCGCGAAGCATCCAAACAGTGAAACCGGGAATCAGCCGTATAGCGCGCCAGTCCCGTAAAATCTAAAATCTAAAATCTAAAATCGGGAATCAGCCGTATCGGGTGCAGAGTCCGTAAAATCTAAAATCTAAAATCTAAAATCTAAAATCTAAAATCTAAAATCGGATGAGTGATTTTTTGTCAGCAGATGCTGCGTCTAATTCGGGCAGTTCACCCAGTACAAATAATGAGCCGGAAACCGCTGATATTTCAGCAATGGCTGGCGATCGCACAAATCCCGATCCGGGCAAGCGCGCCTCTGGGGAAGCGCCTTTAAGGCTGGTAGAAACAGCTTTTTTGGCAAGTACCGCTAGCTTAATATGGCTGGTAAATTATTACTTTCCGCTGGGGCCTTTGCTGCGGGTTTTTTTCCCGATACCCATCGCCCTAGTTTACTTGCGTTGGGGCAACCGAGCAGCTTGGATGGCAGCTTTGGTATCGGGTTTGCTGCTGTCGGTACTGATGGGCCCGACGCGGAGCATTTTATACGTGATGCCTTTTGGAATTATGGGAGTTGCGCTGGGAGGACTTTGGAGGCGTAAAGCGAGTTGGTCACTCTCTATTAGTGTGGGCGCGCTAATTGGTACTGTCGGGTTCTTTTTTCGGTTTTGGCTGCTGTCAGCTTTGGTGGGTCAAGACCTCTGGGTTTACGTAACCGCCCAGGTAACAGAGATGGTGGAATGGGTTTTTGTGAAGCTGGGCTGGCTTAATGTACCGAGTTTGGACACAATAGGGGCGATCGCCGCCGGGATGATTTTGGTTAACAATATTGTCTATTTATTTGTAGTGCATTTAGTAGCTTTGCTCCTATTAGATCGTTTGGGAAATCCAATCCCGCGACCGCCAAGCTGGGTGCAAGTTTTGATCGATTATGAAGAGTAGTTATTGGGAATTGTTGACTGTTGACTGTTGACTGTTGACGGATAACTGATGACTAATAACTAATGACTAACTATGATTGGTATTTATACAGAAATCGAACAGGGGCAGAGGTGGCTCGATCGCTATCGGGGACGAAAACCGATATTTGCCTGCGTGTTAGGATTTACCGCTACTGGCTTAATTCCGGGGATTTCAGCAGCAGGAGCAACCCCGCACGATCGACAATTTACTTGTTTAGCCGATGCAGAATTTTTGTATAACGGCCCCCAAGCGTCGCCCCAATATCCTTTGCCACCCCTAGAAGCGGGCGCCTCCCCAGTATTGATATCTCGCGCTGTAGTCGAAGCTTTGGAACTTCCCCTTTACCTATTTAATGCTGGTTTGCCCCTCCCACCTCCGGTACCTGCAATTGATTTGGGCGGCACTCCGGCAAAGTGTCTGATTTCTGGGAATGCTTTAGAACTCGAAACAGTCAAACATTTGCTCGAACAAGGATTAATTTGGGGAGCTAAATTGGCTGCTCAAACTAATGGCAGCTATTTAATTTTAGGGGAGTGCGTAGTTGGGGGAACGACTACGGCTTTGGGCGTGTTAATGGGTTTGGGTATTGCAGCGGCGGGCAAAGTTAATAGTTCTCATCCTCGCTGCAATCACGCTCAAAAATTGGCTGCGGTGACAGCGGGACTCAATAATTCGGAGTGGGAAATTGGCGGACAAAACAGCACTCCCCTGGAATTGGTAGCGGCGGTGGGCGATCCGATGCAAATAGCGGTGGCGGCAATGGCGATCGCCGCGAGTCGGACTTGCGGGGTGCTCCTTGCTGGGGGCACGCAAATGCTGGCAGTGTACGCTTTGATGCAAGCCTTAGCCAGGGAATATGCTCTGTTATGGCATCCCGAAAAAGTTGCGGTGGGAACTACGCGCTGGGTAGCGGAAGACCCTACAGGGGACACTGTAGGACTCGCTAATGAGATCGGCGGTGTGCCTTTGTTAGCCGCGCAGCTAAGTTTTGCTGGATCTCGCTACGGGCAACTGCAAGCTTACGATCGCGGCTATGTTAAGGAAGGTGTCGGTGCGGGAGCGTGTGCGATCGCCAGTGGCTTAGCTGCAAATTGGACTCCAACTCAACTCCTTCAAGCTGTTGAAGCTTTAGCCTCGCGCTGTGAAATTAAACATTAGAGAGTCCTGGAGGCAAAAAACCTGGTTTTTACGGAAAATATTGGGGTTTTGCAGCGACGAATACACTCGCAAACCGGGTTTTTAGTTTTCTGTGCGTCCAGGAATTAAACATTAAAAATTAAGATGCGGCGATCGAGCTGCAAACATGGTTATGCTGCTCACCCAGCTTCCTTTTGGCTCATTTGTGACAAGTTAAGAAAAAGTGCAAATTGTCAAGGGGGTAGACCAAAAAAGGTAAAATAGGATGAAGCCTTTACGGGGCAAGCAGTTGAGCTATAGTTGAACCAGTTATGATTCGCAAAAAAAGAATTAACCGAGATCATGCAAAGAAAAAAAATAGTCCCCAAATAGAAAATGAAGCGATTGCGAATCACCTGGAAGATTTATTAATTCCAGCAATGGCTGCTCAAAAAACTTTTTATCGCCAACTAAATTTAAGAGATAGAATTCTGACATTACCATTAATGATGGCAGCAATATTAAGCCTCTTATGGCGAAATGTAGCAGGAGTAACAGAATTAACGAGATTATTAAATAGAGAGGGATTTCTCTGGTGTGAGCCACAAGAGATTAGTCAACAAGCATTATCAGTCAGATTTTTAACTTTTCCAGCAATTTTGTTTGAAAAAGTATTTAAAGAATTACTACCTCATTTTCGTCGGGAATGGTTGATAAGAAAATCGAGACCATTACCAGAGAGCGTACAATTCGCCTTAAAAAACTTTGAAAATATCTGGATAGCTGACGGCTCAACATTAGAAGCATTATTTAAGAAGCTACAAAGTTTATCAGAGGTGCCGATTGGTCAATTAGCCGGAAAACTGGGAGTAATTATAGACCTAGTAACTCATCTTCCCGAAGAAATTTGGTTTGGGGAAAATCCCAAACAAGCAGATACTAATTGGGAAGAAGATTTACTAAAAACAGTTAAGCCAAAAACCTTGCTGTTACTGGATAGAGGCTTCTATCACTTCGCTTTTTGGTCGAAACTCATTGCTCAAGAAATTGGATTTATCACTCGAATTAAGAAAGGTGCATCTTATCAAATCGAGCGGGTATTAACCAATACTTATGATGTCAAAGACCAGATAATTAAAATAGGTGCAGGAACAAAACAGACACCAGCTTTGACTATAAGATTAGTACAGATTCGCTCCCAGAATTCCTGGCGTTCTTATCTAACAAGTGTCCAAGAACCTGAAATATTACCGCCCTATGTAGTAGCAGATTTATATCAAAGACGCTGGCGAATTGAAGAGGCATTTTGTACAGTAAAAAGATTATTAAATCTCAGCTATTTATGGACAGGTTCATTAAACGGAATCAAGCTCCAAATCTGGGCTACTTGGCTATTTTATGCGGTTTTAGTAGATTTAGGAGATGCGGTTGCAGATGAATTAGGAGTACCAATTGAACGGGTTTCATTAGAAATGATTTATCGGGGGATGTATCATTTTTCGGTGGCCTATCAAAAAGGAATAGCTTCTAACCTAGTTAACTATTTTGCCGCCGACGAAAATCAAGATTTAGGGATTATTAAGCGACGGCGAAAACCTCATGTCAGGCTAATTATTTCTGCTTTCCCTGGAACTCAAAGAAGTCCCGAACAGTTTTTTTTCAATAATAAAGGAACAAATGGAGTCATATTTTAATTTGGTCAACAGGTAAAAAATGAGTAAGATTACTCATTGACAACAGTGTTTTTAGCTTAACTTGTGAGTAATGCTTTTGGCTGAATAATTATATCACTTTCTGTAGCATTTCTGCTCTCAGATTTACAGAATTTTCAACACAATATCTGGCTTTGATGCAGTATTCCCCCTGCTAATTACGGGAGATAAAAAACTCTTTTTAATGAATCTATAAGTAGACGAGCATACATCAACGCAACTTATATTTTTTTTTGATTAGTACCCGATCCCGGCTAGCAATATTTAATTAGGCCCGCTTAGATGTTGCGAGTGCATTCTTTTGGATAGCAACTGTTCTTCCAAGGCGGCAATTCGATTGTAAGCCGCTGTTAGCTGAGCTGTGAGGCGCTGGATTTGAATCTCTGCGCTCAGCTCTTTTTCCAGACTTTGAGAATTCTTGTCGAAGTAGCTGTCATCTAACAGTATGTCCTTGTGATCGAGGAGCCCGTCGAGACGGCTGTAGCTTTGATAAGAAGAGGTTTTGTCATTTCCTACCGTTCCAGAGCACTCGTTTCTTTGCTGGGTCAGCTTCGTCTCCTGGGCGGACTCCAATAACTTTTCATTGAGGTTTTCTATGAGTTTGTAGAGGGCCTCGACTTGTTGGCTCAATACTGTAACTTGCTGGCGGAGCGCTTCCATACAATCATCCTTTGGATCGTAACTTATATATTTACATATAAGGGAAATCTTTACATAACTCTGATTTATCACTAAATTATTTAATTTTTGATGTAATTGTTGTGTTCCTAATCCTGACGGTAAATTTAGGGACTCAGGCTGAAGATAATCGATCGGCATTCGTGGGTCGATTTTAGATTTTAGATTTTAGGTTTTAGATAGTCTTAGACGCAGAAATCAGGTTTTTTAACCCCCATTATTCGTTCAAACCTTTAATCAGAGTTAAAAAATCTGGTTTCTGAGAGTCGGATCGTGGAACGTCCTATTAGATTGACTTCCCCCTCGCCAGCGCTTTCAGGATTCAGAGGAATGGATTTTTAGTTATTAAGCTGTCGCGGATTTAAAAAGGATTTTTAACTTCGGTTGTGTAAAAATTGTCACCCAGCGGCAGAGGGCAGCGCTTTCCTTGTTTCGTTATATTAAAAAATGTAACACAGATTCAGCCGATCGCCAACGGGGGCAAGCTCGATTGGCTCAAAGGAACTTGGACCAGAGAAATCAGGCGGTAAGTTGACGGGGTTGTCGGCATCGCAAAGCTCGATCAACAAAGTAGAAGGTAAAATCAGGGCAAGAGTCAAACAGACTCTCAAAGGCAGCAGAACCGAGTACAATGGCTCTGTGTTTGAGAAAGAAATAAGACAAATCGGCGCCAACTACCGGACTCGACAAATAATTATTTCCCGGGCAGCAGAACACAAAACGATCGGTCAATATTTAGAAAAGCGGATTCACAGGTGAAACGAAGGTCTTTGCTATTGGGGGCCGCCACCCTAACTTTAAGTCAATTGGCGGCAGGCTGCGGCTCGAAGCCCATTCTCAAAATTCGATCACTCAAAAACGGTATTCCGGCCCAACTGGTAAGCAAATTTAGCCGCGATGTACAACCGTCTCCGCTTTTGCAGGTAACGCAAGAAGGACAATTAAAAGAATTATTCGCCCTGTTGCAGGAGTGGAAACAGGTTCCCGAATCAGAAAATCAAGCTAACTTGGTGATGTTGGGAGATTACTGGCTGACTTTGGCAATTCGGCAAAAATTGATTCAGCCGATCGATCCTGCTAAGTTTGCTAATTGGCCACAATTGCCCGAAAGATGGCAAAAACTCGTCAGGCGCAACGATGAGGGTAAATTAGATCCTCAAGGTAAAGTGTGGGCTGCACCTTACCGCTGGGGAAGTACGGTAATTGCCTATCGAACCGACAAATTTAAGGCTTTGGGGTGGACTCCGACAGATTGGAGTGATTTGTGGCGAGTCGAATTGCGCGATCGAATTTCTTTGCCGGACAATGCCAGAGAAGTTATTGGTTTAACATTAAAAAAACTCGGAAAATCTTACAATACGCAGCAATTAGATAAAGTCCCAAATCTCAAAAAAGAACTCGCTTCTTTGCACCGACAAGTTAAATTTTATAGTTCTGACGCTTACCTGCAACCATTAATTTTAGGGGATACTTGGTTAGCCGTTGGTTCCTCTGGGGATTTGCTGCCGCTGCTGCAAACTCAAAAGGATATTGCTTTAGTAGTTCCTGTTTCGGGAACTGCACTATGGACAGATTTGTGGGTACAACCCGCATCGGCAAATCCAGTTTCTTTAGTGGAAAAATGGATTGATTTTTGCTTGCAGCCTCGGGTTGCTCCTCAATTATCTTTGCTGGCTAAGGCTAGTTCGCCGATAATTGTCGGCATGAAACCCGAAGATTTGCCGGAAGCTGTTCGCACTAATTCTGTGTTGTTGCCGGATGCTAAGATTCTTGCTGCTAGCGACTTTCTGCTGCCTTTGGGGGATGCGGGGATTGCACAATATCGATCGCTCTGGCAAGAAATTCGGCAAGTAGTGAGAAGTTAAAATGTAGAGTGCGTCAGTCACCAGCCCAAAAGCGCCGAGAAAATCATCAAAACTGACGCACCTTAAACCGTAGGGTTCGTGAGTCACCAGCCTTGTGTGTGTAGCAAAGCAACAAACGGCAGTGAAATAACAAACAAAACAGCAGGGGCAGAAAGTGTTAGTATTTTAATTTTAAGAACAATCGTAATTATAAATCACCTGAGAAAAGTCTAATTTTTCTAAGTCCTCAGCACGAATCAAAAAGTTACCTACTCCACAATCACCCCAACAAATCTCATCATCACTAATCATGTGTAAGAGTACAACTTTATGGTCTTTGTATTGCGGACTATCCTCACGAGGATCAGTTTGCGTAAAGTAGCCGTATCCCCCTATTTTATG
Source organism: Microcoleus sp. Pol11C3 (assembly GCF_036701485.1). Classification (NCBI taxonomy): domain Bacteria; kingdom Bacillati; phylum Cyanobacteriota; class Cyanophyceae; order Oscillatoriales; family Microcoleaceae; genus Microcoleus; species Microcoleus sp. Pol11C3. The sequence continues at coordinate 14,659 of NZ_JAUBQW010000042.1, forward strand.
GTGATTCTCGTATATATTACCAGAATACCACTCAAATAATCTGTTATCATCTTCCCAAATTATATCCAAATAATTTTGAAGCTTTTGTTCTCCCAAAAAAGTATCAAATTGATAGTCCGCTGGATTCACCCACGCATTGTCAAAACTAAACTGTAAAGCCAAACATTCTTGAGAATTATTCACATCTTGGTGCTGTAAAGGTGAATAATAATGTTCATAAATACAATCGGAAGAAGGATAATCAATCGGACAATTTTTTTCGTCAAAAGCTTGCCACCCACTAAATTTTTGATTATTTAAAGTTGAATATGTCTCATTTAGATCCAATAAAAAACTAAAATCTGTTTGATAATTATTTCTGTCAACTTCTAAAAAGTACAATACCTTGAAATCTTTTTGATTGTCCAAGTTCTCTGTATCCATTCCATAACAACCTAGATTGTTACTAATATAAAATTGCAAAATTCCTTGTTTGGGAAAAGGGGCTAAATATGGCACTTGGGCAAAGATTTCCTCAAAATTGAGTTGTGCCAAAAGGTGCATATATTTTCCATCACTATCTTTGGGAAAATCGTAACCTTTCGGCAAGTAAGGCACTCCGCCAAATTTGCTTGACCAGAAATCAGTCGCCTTTCGTTCGTAAGTGATTTTGATAACAGGCTTTTCTGAACTTTCAATTTCTTGGCGAAAAGGTTCTAATTCAGCAAGAAGCTCAAGGTGTGTTTTCATTTTTTTCTACTTATTACAAACCGCATTTATCAGCTCAAATGCACGGTGCGTCAGCTCTTGATTTATCGATTATCCATAAAATTACTCGCGGCTGACGCACCCTACTAAAATCCTTTCACCCTTCCTCGAAGACGTGGGTTTGAGAGAGATTCTAAATCAATGCGACAAAAGCGCCGATCGCCCTTGCACGAATAAACTGCCAAAGCAGTGCCTTGACGGTTGCAAACTCGCACATTGTAACCGTATTCGCTGGCGACAGTGCCGAAGCGGTTGACAAACTGATAGCGTTCCATATAATCGAGCAAACTCCAAAGTTGGCGGTTGACTATGATAATTACCCAAGTATTGCCGGGATCGACAAACCAGCGATCGAGCAATTTGCCGCCAAACTGTTTTTGAGCTAACCACAAACTCGGCACGCTTTTTTCGGTTTGCGAAAGCGGAGGCGACGGGAAATTAGCAGCGTTGCCAGTCGGGCAAGCCGGCTGTTGGGAAAATGCCGCAGATTGTCTCCACAGCAAGGCTCCGAGGCACGCAGAACCCCCAATTAGGAACAAAAATAAACTTTTTGTCAAAATGCCGTGCCTGCGGCGATCAACTTCATTTTTGTGGCTAAAGTTGTGGTAATTCATAAATTGGCAATGCCCGGTTTTTTACAAAAGTTATCTGTTAATATCGAGTCCTGTAAAATCGGTTTGTAGTGAGTAATTGAGTGTTCAGGGAATTTTTAGGACTCAAGTTCTTACTGCGAATCGGCACAATTGTTGTTAAAATTCCGATCGCCTAAACAATGAAGCAGGCAGACAAGCAGTAAAAGTAGAACCGCAATCTAACTCGCTGGTAACTTCAATATCGCCGCCCATCATCTGACAAAAACGCTGGCTGATAGTCAGTCCCAAACCAGTACCGCCGTATTTGCGAGTAGTTGAATTATCAGCTTGAGTAAAAGGTTGGAACAGTCGCTCTTGCTGCTCTTTTGTCATGCCGATGCCCGTATCGGTCACTCGGAAAATTAAAAAATCTGCATCCAAAATTAACATTTGAGCAACTTTCGGTTGATATTTATTTTTTAATTCTTCACTGGTAATTCTTTCGACAGTAAGCACGATCGTCCCATTAGCAGAAAATTTAGCAGCATTGCTGAGCAAATTGAGAATAACCTGCCGGACTTTCATCAAATCGCCGTGCATCGCGCCGATATTGTCAGAACTTAATACTTGCAAAGTATTGCCGTTTTTATCCATTAGCGGTTTGATAGTTGTTACTACCTCCTCGATTAAGCCTCCAACATCGAAGCTTTCGAGGTAAATCTCCATCTTGTCAGCTTCAATTTTGGAAATATCGAGAATGTCGTCAATTAGGCGCAGCAAGTGTTTGCCAGCAGTGCGAATTTTGTCTAAGTCTGAGACTACCTCTAAGTTGCCTAACTCTTCGGCATCTTCCGCCAGCATATCGCTGTAGCCGATAATCGCATTCAGCGGAGTGCGTAACTCGTGGCTCATGTTTGCCAGAAAAGCACTCTTGGCGCGGTTGGCGAGTTCTGCGGCTTCTTTGGCCAACTGCCACGCTTCCTCAGCGTCTTTGCGTTCGGTGATATCCCGCAGCGTCGCTACTACGGATTCGACGCTGCCGTCTGTCGCACAAACCGGGCTAAGAATGTACTCGTAGTCGCGGGTTCCCCAAATTGCGGTGGGGACAATTACTTCGCCTTTCTTGGGCTCGGCTGTGGCAAATACGGCGCTGCAATCGTCCTCAACCTGCTGTAAAATTTGTGGCGACCAGCCTAATTCTCGCCAGGTTTTGCTAATCATATCTCTGGGATTGAGGCCGACTGCTTGAGCGGCGGTGCGGCTGACATAAGTGTATTTTCCAGAGCGATCTACTAGAAAAATTAGGTCAAGGGAAGCGCCGAGAATGCCGTCAACTGTTCGGGCGTGTCGGGCTACCTGAGCGGTCATTTGTCTGACTGTGATAGCGCCGCGGACTCTGGCGGCGAGTTCAAACCGCAAGAGTTCGTTGGCTTGTTTGAGGAATAGGGTGCGCTGTTCGACTTCTATTTCTAGTTCTGCCTTGGCTTTTTCTAGGGTGAGTTCGGCAAGTTTGCGATCGCTCACATCTGTAGAAATTGTACCGACTGCATAAGCTTTACCTTCGGAGTTGCAGAGGGGAAATTTCAGAGAAATATAAGTGTGCGGGCCGTCGTCTTGAGGGATGATTTCTTCGATAGTTACGGGCGAGGAGGATTCGAGAACTTTCAGGTCATTTTCTCGCAAGGCTGCTGCTTTGTCTTGGGGAAAAATATCGCCGTCGGTTTTCCCTGTTATTTGCTCTTTTGCGATGTCGAACAAATTGTCAAAATGGCGGTTGGTGAGCAGATATTTTCCGTCAACATCTTTGATGTAAATTACTGCTGTTGAGTTGTCTAAAATCGCTTGCAGCAGTGCTTCGCTCTTTCGCAGGGCTTTTTGGGTATTTTGGCGATCGAGTATTTCTGGCTGCAATTCCCAGTTGAGGCGATTTAAGTCTTGCCAAGCTTCCTGGACTAGATTTAAGGCGATCGCGCTTTTTTCTAGTTCTGTATTTACCTGCCGCGACTCGTTTGAGACGGAGTTTCCTGGCAATTCTAGGGGTTGGAAAGCGAGGGGGATGTGGGGATTTGCGATCGGGCGTTGGCGAAGCGCTGGAAGAGGAGCGCCCGCCAATTTTTTATATCGAAAATCTACGGCTAATTGACCATCTAAACTCGATTTTTTAGGGAATAAATCGGGAAATTCGCCGAAATTTAAATTGTCATAAATTATATCTAACTTCCGGGATCGCTGCGGCGGTTCGGCGCTGGAGTTAGATGCCCAATTCCCGTCTGCTGTTGATAAATCTGAGTTAGCGGGTTTGGCAATCCGGCGAGTGACGGCAACTCCCAAGGCAAAGGGGACAACGGCAGCCGCAGACATTACCAGCAGCCAGTTATTGCCCCACCAAGTTGCGATCGAGGTTTTGGGAATGCCCCGGACTAAAATTACTGCGGGTTTTCCGGCTAAATTATTTAGAGATTTTGCTGCTACTGTATAAGTCTGATTCCCTATTTTTATTTGCTGAGCAACTGGTTTGCCATCGGCGCTGCGTGCAGCTCTCAGTAGCGATCTGTCCATCCACTGTAAGTCGGGCAACAGTTGAGTTTTCGTAACAGTTTGTCTACTTACCAAGACATATTTGCCCTCATTAAGTGGTGCATAAATAGCGTAAAATCCGACGAGTGAATTGACGGTTTCGCTACTGGCAACCATCGGGATTTGGCTCAGATTTGTTCCGAGAAATAAAGCAGCAATAACAGTCTGATTTTTGGGATTTTTTACGGGAATTTCTGCGTAATTCACAAGGACACGTTGGCTCAATTTCGGTTGCAAAGTTGGCAAGTGTTTTTGATTTGCCGATTTAGCTAGAATTTTGCTGGCCGTAATTGGGTCTTTTTTTGCTAATACTTGATAGGCTAGGTTGCGAGGATTAAAACTTTGTCCCTCCTGGTTGAGATTAACGCTAACAATTATCTTCCCATCTTTCCCCACTAAAGCTGCACTGTGTATTGCTCCTGTTTTGACATAATTTTCTATAATTTCCTTGACAGATTTTTGCAAATATGATACTTTTTTGCCACTGTTGTAAGCTAAGGCTGTTTGGACGATCGTTTTGCTGTCAGAGGAGTTCTGCAAACGGTCGGCGGCGCGATCGAGTTGGAGATTGTAGTTAATTTCACTAAGGCTCAGTTCGGATTTAGCTTGATTTTGCAGTTGATTGCTTCCCACTGCTGATGTTAGCCAAAGTGCTGCTGCGGTTAGTCCGACGGGCAAGATTGTTTGTAAAGTCAGCAGTCCGATTAGCTGTTTTCTGGTAACAGATAAGTTGTAGGTACACGGCTTGAAAGCTGCTTTCAATCTTCTTTCGGAAGTGGCAACTTTAGTTTGCTGCAGACAATTTGGCTGGCTGTCGTTTAACTGAGTATGAGCCATAGTAGTAGATACGGGATCGGTTGTAGATGACAGGCCATCAATTAATCGGGAAGGGAATCAATTTGAGATTTAAGATTTGAGATTTTAGACTTCGGCGTGAGCGCTCAGTCGAACGATTTTATATTTTATATCGAGTTCGCTTAATCACTCATCATAAAATTGTTCGCTCTCGCCGGACGCAATAAAGCAAGAAAAGGACTGGGATATTTTTAAATAAATCAATTTCTCGGTGTTCAATCAGATTGTCTTATTTAGTTGTTTTTCCATATACTGTCGGCTCCTATTTAAAGTTTGTTGCGAGCAGACAGGGGACGTTGGTGTCAATTTCAGACTAAAACCTTTTGTCTCTCTCGTTTATAGCCGAGTCTCGCTCCCCGTAAATCCCCCTTAAGAAGGGGGACTTTGACGCTCTTGTCCCTGGGGGGTTAGGGGGGATCAGGAAGACTATGAACTCAAACAGTAGATTGGTACAACATAAGACGTTAAGTGGACACCCATGCCCGCAGACAGCCCGCAAGCTAAGTAGTTTTTCGATCGACTATAGAGTAAATTCACTTAAAAAAAGTTTAACCTAATTATTGCAACACTTAGATACGCTCGATCGCCTTTTCCCTGCTTCACCTTTTTTTCAATCCCACAACCGCCTGCCTGCTTTGCCGCCCAGTCGCTGGTGAGTATCTTTGAGCAGAGTTGGGATGTCTAACTCTTCGGGACACCGGGGCAAACATTCGCCGCAATCGGTGCAGCGGTTGCCTTTGCTGCCGGGAAACCAGTGTCCGGCATTTTCAAACATGGCGTAGCGGTATTTGCCAAAGTCAGTCATGTCGCACCCGACGGCGAGATTGCGAAGTCGCAATACTTCGGGAATGTTGATGTTTTCCGGGCAAGGCAAACAGGCATAGCACTGGCTGCATTTGTCGGTTTTCAAACGCTCGGCAATAACTGATTCTAGCCGATCGAACGCAGCGATTTCGGCGTGCGTGAGGGGAAAGTCGCGATCGCAATATTGCAGGGGTTGCTCTAATTCTGTCGCATTTGCAGCCCCCACACTCAGAGTCCCAATCCTAGTATCGCTCAGTAAAAACCGATAGTTCAACTCCAAAGGCGAGAAAGGCGAGCACAATTGTGCGAGAGTTTCCGGGGGCGTGTAGAGTTGCCCTCCTTTGTCTGCGGGGGAAATGATGAAAACGCCCATATCTTTGTGCTTGGCGAGTTCAATTGCCGGGGCGTTGCGCTGAAAAAAATAGTAATAATGCAGATTGACAAATTCAAACAAATCTGTATTGATTGCAGCCAAAATCAGATCCAGAGGCCCGTGAGTCGAAAAGCCAACGTGCCGAATTCGGCCATCACCCAGGGCTTTACTTACAGCTTCCATGCAGCCTGTGGGCGATCGCACAATCGCCAAATGTTCCCAAGTATTCAAACCGTGAATTGCCAGACAGTCGATATAGTCTAAATTCAGGCGTTTGAGGGATGCGTCTATGCAGCGTTCCATTGCGGCAGCATCCTCGGTTAAGGAAATTTTCGTAGTGACATGAAAGCGCGATCGATGGACAGACAAACCAGCCGAGAGGGCTGCACCGAGATATTCCTCGCTGCAACCGTAACCCGCCGCGGTTTCCAGGTGATTGATTCCCAGAGACACCGCCTGCCGTACAGTCTGGCCGGCAATTTCCTCAGAAGCCAAATAGCGCATGGTTCCCAAGGAAAATACGGACAGGTGCAAGTTAGTTTTGCCAAACCTTCGATAGCGCATAACTGTTACGAGGAAGTTTCGCCTTGGCCCAAGCCGCTTCTCTTAATCAAATCCTCTGGACGGAGGTTTGAGATAAATTCCCGGAAGGCTCGGCGTTCGGCCTCATCAGCATCTCGATCGACCGGTATCGAAGCATCGGCGACCACTTCTTCCATCACCCAGATGGGGCAGTTCGTTCGCAGGGCTAGGGCTATCGCGTCGCTAGGTCGGGCATCGATCTCTTTTTTAACTTCTCCCTGACGGACGATCAGGACGGCATAGAACGTGTTATCTTGCAGCGAGTGAATAACTATGCGCTCCAAGGTAAGACTCCATGCCTCTAAAAAATTGACCATCAGATCGTGAGTTAAGGGCCGAGGAGGCTTGTGGCCTTCGATCGCGCTAATAATAGCCTTTGCTTGCTCCTGACCGATATAAATAGGCAAAGCCCGTCGCTCAGTAGAGTCTCTCAATAGGACAATAGGACTGCGCGTGGCTGCATCTAAGGCAATTCCAGCGACTTTCATTTCAATCATTCGATCGGCCTCATAGAATTAAGAAACTGTAAGGCAGTAGAGAACTTGGACATAAAGATCACCTAAATCCAGTATGACTTGATCTTCGCCTGAATCTGCAACTGATCTGGGACTGTCGATTTTAGATTTTAGATTTTAGATTGACTCCGGGGGACAGGGGGACGACAAAACCTCCTGTCTCTGGTTTGTCCCTATGGTTTGATGTAAATAAGCGATCGACTACGGAAAAATACTTATGTTTACAGGACTAATTCAATCTCTCGGAAAGCTGAAGTCGCTAGGCAACGATTATTTCCAAATTTCCTGCACATCAAACAACTCCTACCAGATTTTACAAGATTTAGCCATTGGGGACAGCGTAGCCGTAGATGGAGTCTGTTTAACGGTAGTGGAAGTTCTGCCGCAAGGTTTTGTCGCCGTCGCTTCCCCAGAAACTCTCCGCCGCACTACTCTGGGATCATTCCCCGATGCTTTGGTGAACCTAGAAACCTCCCTGCGCGCCGGTAGCAAATTGGGGGGACATTTCGTGACGGGGCACGTAGATGCGATCGGCACTTTAGCCACATCAACCCAAACCGCCAACGCTTGGGAGATGCGGTTTACTGCCCCACCGACAGCAAATTCGGGCTGGCAACGTCTAATCGCACCTTACATCGTTTCCAAGGGCAGTATCGCCGTCAACGGCATCAGCTTAACCGTGGCAGATTGCGATGCTGACGGCAATTGGTTTGAAGTTGCTGTCATTCCCCACAGTTTTGGTGAGACAAATCTCAGCTATTTGCAACCAGGAAGTTTAGTAAACTTAGAAGCAGATATTCTGGGCAAATATGTCGCCAAATTTCTCCGCAGCGGCCGGGAAGCCCATCTCGAACCCTGGGAAGACACCCCCGCCATCAACAGTTTGGGAGGCATTACCCCAGAATTTTTAGCCGAACACGGATTTATTTAATCTTCGGGTGTGCATCGCGCAGCTTCTGAGACAACAATATTTGTCGGGTGTGTCGCAATCAAAAATCATGCAGCATTCAATCGACTTTTCCAGTTGCGACGCACCTTACATGATAGTTGAAAAAACAAGTGCATCGCGCAGATTCATGAAACAACAATATTTGTCGGGTGTGTCGCAATCAAAAATCATGCAGCATTCAATCGACTTTTCCAGTGGCGACGCACCTTACACCATAGTTCGTACTTGTCTGGTGCGTCAGCCACGAATTATTTGATCAATAATTAACCGCTGAAAGCTGACGCAACTACTAACTCGGCTTTTATTGGCTCTCCTTGATTTAATCAATTGACATCTCTTGGCCTCAAATAATATGACTTTTAGTTTTAGTCTGTCACCATTTTCTTGATTCGCAAAAAAAATTTAGACGTGCTAGATACCATTGACTTTTCACTAAAAATGCGGTAAAAATATTTATTATTAGTGGCTCTTGGCTGTCTCCTCCACCAACTGTGTAAGTCCTAACTGTCAGGAGTGTAAGGTAGATCCGCCAATCTAGAAAGCAACAAAAATTTTGAAAAACCTTGTTAAAAGCCAATGCAGCCCAATTCTAAAAAATCCCCCTCTTTGCCTCTCGTCTCCGTCATTATCCCTGCATACAACGCTGAGCCATTTATTGAAGAAACTCTGAAATCAGTTCTGGCTCAAACTTATCCAGGAATTGAAGTTTTAGTAGTCGATGACGGTTCGCAGGATCAAACCCCTGAAATTGTCGAAAAAATTGCCAAAAAAGATTCTCGCGTCCAGCTTCTGAAACAGCCAAATGCTGGAGTCGCTGCTGCTCGAAACTTAGGAATTGAGAAGTCCAGAGGAGAATATATTGCCCCCATTGATGCCGATGATATTTGGTATCCTGAAAACATAGAAAAACAAGTTCAATGTATGTTGGAGGGAGGGGAAGAAGTAGGGGTGGTCTATTCGTGGACAGTGGACTTGGATGAAAAAGGATTACTAACAGGAGGATTCCGGTCTTTTAGAATTGAAGGTGACGTGTACGCGACCCTAATCTGCCACAACTTTATCGGAAATGCTAGTGCTTCTCTGATCCGTCGCAGTTGTTTGGAAAAGGCGGGGGTTTATGACAAAACATTGAAGGAAAGGAATGCTCAAGGCTGTGAAGACTGGGACTTGTACCTGCGGATAGCAGAGCTTTATCAATTTCGAGCCGTGCCGGAATTTTCAATTGGCTATCGGAGGATGTATAACACTATGTCTACCAACTATACGACAATGGCGAATTCTCAATCTTTGATGCTGCAAGCTGCCAAGCAACGGCATCCCGAAATTCCCGATTTCCTGCACCGATTATCTACCAGTAATTTTTTGCTGTATTTAGCGCACCAAAGCAGCCGCAACGGCCTCGATCGCACCGCGCTCTTTTGGTTATTCCAAGCTTTAAAAACTGAGTGTATCTCACCCTTATTCCGTTCTGGCTTTTACAGAGTATTGGGAAAGAGCCTTTTAAACCTATTATCCCAGCAGTTTTGGAAACATCAGGATGCTCTAGATGCACCTGTGAGAGTAGAAGATACGCCATCCTCTGGGAACCAACTGAGCTGTCGGGATGTGTTGATAGAGATGCGGCGCAAAAATATCGAATTAATGGTAACGATAGGGAACATTTTTCACCGCTCAATTTCCCTCCTTGTCAAGCGAAATCAAGTAAATATTGACACGATCCCTCAAGTGAAGCTTAGCGCCACGCCACCGACAAAGGCAGAGTTGTCTTAATGAAAAAAGAAATTAAGGCTATTAAAACGTAACTGCTCACTGCAACTGCGCTGCGAGGAGCATTTACTAATTTTTCAAGCGATACAAGACCGACTCAGTATTAATATCTTTTCCGAAAACGGGTTGCAGCGGACCCTCGGCACTTGTCAGCCAAGATAGAGCTTTCCTAGTAGCTGCGTTTGTCTCAGTCAGGGGACCGAATCCCACAGTCCTAATTTTATTTTGCCGCAGGTTCTCAATCCATGCCGAAAGTCGATCGGCTCTAAACGGCACGTATAAAACTTGTCTGTCCAAGTTTCTCCCGTAAAACAGGTAGCTGCGGGAACTCAAAAAGAAGCCTATTCTTTCATCTGGTACTGTATTTTTGTCAATATATTCGTAAATACCGCGATATAGTTCTGTACGTGCAACATCTCGCTTTTCCCTCCACTGACCAATTAATATCAATCCTATACAGACACCAACTATCACTATGTAAATCGATTTTTTTCGGGTGGGAAATAGATAATTCAGCCCTCCTAATCCAGGATTGATTTTCAACAATATCCAAGCCAGCGTCAGTGACAAAAGATAAAATATCGGATAGGGTAATATATATTGCCAACTCGGAGCTAAGATTTTTCCAATACTATTAATAGCTTCTCTTGGGTTAGACTTAAAATTGTCAATCAACAAACTCCCCCAAACAATACTATCTCCGGTGAAAGAAGCATTTTTAATATAATCAAAAATTGTGTTGCTAGTAATTCCGAAAAAACCACTAGCCAAAACCACTGCCAGAACAACTTGATTTTGAGTTTTCAAGAGAGTTGCTGTAGCTGCCGCTGCGATGGCCAGCAAGCTTAAAAAGGGAAATCCGTATCTGAGGTTAAAACCGAGTATAGGGCTGAGTTGACCGATCGAGTCTCCGACAGTACCGGACGTGTAAGGTGTAATTAAATACAAAATTCCGGTGCTGGCGAGAAGTACAATTAAAATGATAGTATTTTGATTGATTATTCTGGTTTTACCTTTGATCAAAGCCAGAGGTGCTGCCAATACCTGAAGTGCGATCGCCAGAAAGGGCAGTTGCAATCTAATGATAATTTGTAAGCCGACAGTTTGCCAGTGGGAAATATTGCTGGGATTAAATTGAGCTGCTAAAGTGCTTTGCCAAATCTTTAAAAGTGGTGAAGCGAGCGGCTGCTGTACCGGAAGTGCTTGCCCAGGTAAGGGAGACGGTAAAGCAAAAGGCTGTAAGGGAACTTTAATAGAGCCGACTTCGCCGACAGGATAATTGATTTGCAGCAAGTTTCTCGCATACCAAAAACATCCTAAAAGCAAGCAACAAGCTATGCCGCACAGTAACACTGGTTTGAGAGATTGGCGAATTCTCAAATTAGCTGGTGTGGAGTTTTTTTTAACCGCGATTTTTTTTATTTCTAATATTGCTAATCCTCCTAAAAGTGAGGCAGCATAGACTATTCCCGTGATTTTTATGCCTGCTAGCATTCCTGCGGCTGCCAAAAATAGGGATAGTTCGGATTGCGATCGGCTACTATGATAGGATAAACCTAGATACAAACCAACTGTAAATATTGCAGCTAGCGGTAAGTCGGGGTGAATTGTGTTAACTTGGTTGAGCATCATCGGTACTGTCAATACTAAAGATGCTGCTGCCATGCCGTGAATTCGGGTAGCTCCAAATTTTACGCTTAAGAGATAGACGGCAATTCCCTCAAGTCCCCACGCAATTAGCAGGGGAAAAGCTGCTAGAAAATCTTCTTTGAATGGGATTACACACAAAGCAGATAAAACGTGCCAATTGTACGGATATACTTTAGCTTGCTCTTGTTCAAAAATCCAATTTCCGGTGGCATCTAATAATGTAAATGAATGGGTTTGATACCATCGGGCGATCGCAGGCAGGTGAAACCACAATGAATCATAATTAGTTGTTGGTTTGCTTGCGAGAGTTTCTAACAGCACAAATCCTACAACAGCGGTGGCAACAATAATTAGGCGTTCGGATTTGCCCAGAGGTTGCTTGAGTTGGGGAATCTGCCACTGGGAGAAGGTAAAACTTTTGTGGTTTTTGGTATAAATCAGGATGAAGCCGATCGCACAAATCAGCATTTCTGCTACAATCACCGCAGCAATATTTAGGCGCTCGGCACTTCCTAAAATTAAGCCGATACAAACTTGTGCAATGCTCCATCCCGTCAGGAGTACGAGGATAAAATGGGGAAATGAATAGTTATTGTTTTCTTTTTGATTCTCAAAGGCAAGAGACAAGCTTAAGGGAATCGGGCCGACTAGAATAATCAAAAATAAAATTAATTCCCACAAATGCTGCGCTATTAGCATAAACTGCAAGTTACCATTTTTTATCAGTTTTTCCTCGTTACCCGAAACAGCCTGGTAACGAGGAAAAGCAACGAGTTGGCGTACTCGTTGCACAAAATATAAATTTTCTTGTGGGGTGGGCTTTTCGACCGTTCCACAAGAAAATTAATCTAGGCAATCCCCAATTTTTACCTGCTAGCTTGCTTCTGAGTTTTGGGTTTGACTGCTTCGGCATTTTTGGGCTTAGAAGTGTCCGCTTTTAAGAGTTCTGGGAATGGCGGCTGGAGGTTGTGAACTTCGATGTCCATTCCCAGCGGCAGAGGGGGAAGCTGGGGCAGATCGTTTTCCAAATCTTTGAGTCCGCTAGCGGTTTGTATTTCCACCATTTTCGGCATTTGCGGTACTTTGGCGGTTTCCAAAGTGCCGATCATTTTTGCCAGAGCGAATTCTAGCTGAGAACCCGGGTCGATCGCCACCCAACCCTGGTCAGTCATTTGCCGAACCTCGAAGTGGAGGTGAGGCCCTGTAGACATTCCCGTACTGCCGACGCGGCCGATCGTCTCTCCCTGTTTCACCCACTCTCCCGGTTTCACAAACAGTTCCGAAAGGTGGCCGTAGAGAGTTTCCTGAGACTTTTTGTTGTGGTTGAGAACCACCGTCAAACCGTAGCCGCCCAACCAATCTGCGATCGCCACTTGACCGGCATAGGCTGCCAGTACGGGCGTTCCCATCGGGGCCCCCAAGTCCGTTCCGGTGTGAAACCTACCGTAGCCCATAACCGGATGAGTCCGCCACCCAAACGGCGAAGTAATTTCCGCAGCAATAGATAGCGGAAACAGCAGGCTGCCGTTGCCATTTCCCGGCAGGCCGGCAGGACGCGGCGTGAGATTGTAGTAAGCAAAACCGCTATTGCTGCCGCTGCTGACACTAACCGCACCGACTTGAACCGGCCCGAGTCCCATGCTGGGCGCTGGAGGGCCGCCACCGTAAGATGCCGATCCGGCATAATACCCAGCGTCTGCGGAGTATCCGGGGTTAGCCGAGTAGCCGACGTTAGCCGAGTAGCCGGTGTCTGCGGAGTATCCAGCGTTAGCCGAGTAGCGCGGGGGTGCGTAAGCAGATTCAGGGGGGTTGGAACTCCCCCACACCTGGCTGCCTATTTGTTGAACGGCTTGACCGATTTTACTGACAGGATTTCCGCTACTATTTCCTGCCGCCACAGTTTCCCGAACATCGCCCGGAATGCTTTCTGGCAGATTTCGGGGAGGAGGGGCTGCAATATAGCGGTCGTCTGCGATCGGAGTTTCCTGTCTGTAGTTGGGTTCTCCTGCATCTGCCGTCCTTGGCTCGGAAACAGGAGGAGGCGCGCACAAACCGCCAACTCCTTGGCAGCCGGTCGATCGTTCTGCAAACTCTATTCTGGTTGGCGCTTCGTAGTCGTTGGTAGCGCCAACGCTGTAGTCTGTTTTGTCGATTTCAGCATGGGCTGGGTTAACTGGCGCTTCAAAAGGCGGCTCCTGGGCCGTCGCTTCTGGCAGGGGAATCAGCGCGGGTTCCGGCAGATAATATTGGGTGGGAGGTTGTTCGCGGGCGTACTCTGGCTCTGACGGCGGTTTGGCATCGAAAGGCTCCGACGGCGGAACTTCTGCCTGCGGTTCAGGGTATGGTTCTGGCGACCCTTGGCTAAATTCGGGTTCCGGGGGCGGGAGAGGAGCTTCAAATAATGGCTGGAGCTCTGCTGCGCCGGGGGCGGCTTGTTCTGCTGGCGGAGTTTCGGCTTGAGCCCAAACTAGGCCTTTGCTGAGCAGTCCCAGACTGGCAAGGCAACCCAGTCCCACCAGCAGTGAGCGATCGGACAAAAGGCGCGATCGAGTCCGGGCGCCTGTAGGGTTCTTTTTTTGCTGTTTGGTGTTCAAATGGGCTGTTATTTGCTTGTCTGGAACTGGTTTCACGATTTTTTTTCCCAACTCAACAGGGGGCACAAGGATCTCGAAGTCAGGATCGAATGTATGGCAATCCTTGTCTTTATATACAGGCCTAACTGATTTTACCGGGCTTGAGGCAATTTTTTTTGCACATAGAACAAGATCAAATGCCTTACGCATTCACTCGCGATCGATATCCGGTTTTTTTGCTCCCGATGGCACTTGCCTAGAAGTCTGTGACGGCCACAATGATGATAGCGCTTTGGCGTTCCTCTATGCTAATTAGTTGCCTATATTTATCGGGTTATGCAAAATTTCGGCGCTGTCGGTCGTCCTGAGATATTGCACCATTCTCAATAATCTTTTCAGGGCGGGCTCTGGTGCCCAACCCCTACTCCCCACAAGAAAATCTACTCTTCGCTTAACAGGCCCCAAAGCCTGTTAAGCGAGAATGGTGCTCTGGGCGTGAGTTGTCCTAAAACCGCCGACTGAGCGTGATTTTTTCCTGAAAGCTAGCCCTGCCTTTAAACTTCGCGGACAAAATTGTTGATTGTTTAGAATACAAGCTAAATGATGCGCTTGGGTAAGGATAGGTTTCATGACTGTAGCTGGCGATCGCTTGACAAATTTTCCTGACTCTGAGTGCGTCCAAGGGTCTGACGGTATCAGTTGGGACTGGCAGAGTTCTGAAGGCTTGCCCTATCTGACTTGCAGCTTGCTTTCTCGCTGGTCTCACGGCTTTTTTACTCGCGATTTCTCGCCCCGGGGGCCGATCGATCTGACGGAAGTTCTCGAACCGGGAGCTAAGGTTTACCGACTCCAACAGGTACACGGCAATGCGGTACTCAAAACGAGTGAGTTGTCCCCGGTTGTGGCTCTGGGCCCGGAAACCGCTGCCCCAAGCTATGCTGAGGCTGATGGCTTGGTGGCGGAGCGAGAATTGGAGGCGCTGTGGGTTTGCTCGGCTGACTGTGTGCCGGTGCTGATTGCTGACGATCGCACGGGACTGGTTGCGGCAGTTCACGCGGGTTGGCGCGGGACTGCTGCTAAGATATTACCAGAGGCGATCGCTCAACTTGTGGCACAAGGCAGTCTACTAGAAAATCTGAAGATTGCTATGGGGCCGGCGATCGCTGGAGAGGTTTACCAGGTATCTGTGGAAGTAGCAGCGGAACTGGGAGCCACTATTGCTCCTAAGAGTGGCGTTAGTGCGACAGCCGACGGCATTCTAGAGTTTTTGCACCAACTGCCGGAAACCCCTGTCTTGGCCGATCCAGAACTGGGAAAGGTACGCTTGGATGTTCGCCTCTGCAATGCTTTGCAATTGCAGCAGTTGGGGATCGATCTTTCTCAAGTGGCGATCGCTCCTTTCTGTACTTATTCTGACTCGGCTCGCTTTTTTTCCTACCGCCGCGATCGACTTAAAAAAGTCCAGTGGTCGGGAATTGTGAGTGCGTGCGGGACAAGTTCCTTCTGAGGGCATTTGGCAGAAGGTAAAATTTTACAAGGCCAAGATAAAAATAAAAATCTTTGGATTCATTATTTTTTATTTACGAATGCCAAATGCCTTCTAGTTTCTATTTTCGTAAGGTTTGCTGGTTCCTGTTTTAAAGCACCAAAAACTAGCAGCAAAACTTTTGGGAAAGCGGCAGAGCTCCCGCCCCGCTTTCCTCTCTTGTTAAGATTGCTCTATAACGAGAGTCTTCAGCGGGTTATTACAATGAGTGAGCCAACTCCCTATCAACTTCTTGAAGTCGATGAAGATGCTTCCTTTGATGAAGTGCAAGAGGCCCGCACGCGCCTAGCTGAGCAGTACAGCGGTGACAAGAAACGTTTGGAATTGATCGAAGCAGCTTACGACGCGATCCTCATGGATCGCCTGCGGCAGCGACAGGAAGGTAAAATTAAAGTACCCGAACGCATCCGCTTTCCCGAACGGCTGACTCCCCCGCCCGCAAGCTTTACTCCGTCTCCTCCTAGTGGCAGCCCTGCTTGGTTGCAGCGGCTAATCGATACTCCTAGTCGATCGGACATTTTGTGGCCGGCTGGAGTGTATGTGGGGTTAGGCGGACTGACTATTTATCCGGCGGCTAATGATGGTTTACTACAGTTGACTCTGGCTCTTGGGGTCGGCTCTTGTCTTTATTTTGTTAATCGCAAGGAACAAAAATTTGGTCGGGCTGTGCTGCTGACTGTGGCTGGCTTGGTTATAGGCTTGTTGCTGGGAGGCCTTGTGGGATCTTTTGTCAGTCCGGCATTGATAACAACAGAGAAATTTATCGCTTTGTTTACGTTTTTAATTCTGTGGCTGGTCAGCGGTTTTCTGCGATAGTCAGTTGTCATTAGTCAGCAGTTATTAGTCAGCATTTATTAATCAGCATTTATTAGTCAGCAGCCAACTACTAATAACTGTGAAATCAAGACCTCCGACAAATAACATCAGCTAACAATTAATAATTAATGACTAATGACTAATGACAACTGACTAATTTTTGTGACCTAAAATAATCTCAACTGCTTCGCTCAAATTGTTGGCAATTAAATCCGGTTGGTGCTGTTCTAGTTGGGTGCGATCGCGAATTCCGCACAAAACACCAATTACCTTGACACCGTGCGTTTTTGCTGCTATTATATCTGCCTCCGTATCACCAACCATCCAAAGGTCAGAAGCCGGCGGCAGTTCGGCGAGAGCTCTTGCCATTAGCAGGGGCTTATCTTTGACATCCCCGGTTTTGACGTAATCGTTGGGGAGGCAATAGCGGCGGTTTTCAGGGAAAAATTGCCCTAAATTGCAACGGTTGAAGGCTTCATCTAGTTCCCTAACGCGGCGCATGGTCATCACCGCTAAGTCTACTCCAGCGCGCTGCACCTTTTCGAGAGTTTCCAGAGCGGTGGGAACTGGTTGATCGTAAATCATGTAGGGTAGGGTGTGGACGGTTTGACGGCGTTTCTGGGCAAAATCGCGGGCTTGGGCTGCGTCTAATCCTGAGAGGATGGCGATTTCGGTTTCGGGAACCCGCGCGCGCTTCATGTCCCAAAACTCGGCTTTCGGTAGTTCGCGCACTGGTTGGCCCGAACGCTTAGTCTCGGCGAGACAATACTGGTAAACTCGGTAGTAGCGATCGGACACGTCCATGATCGGGCCGTCAAAGTCGGTAATAAGTCTCAGCATTTAGCAGAGTATTTTTAAGCTTTTATACAAATCCTTCGATACTATATCACTTAAAAGTAACACTTTGTTTACAAAAATTGACACAAATACCCAGGGGAGGTAAGGTCTAGAGGAATGGTGCTAATTAAAGCAAACATTTGAATTAAACTGTGCTGTTCCTCAACTTTAGCGGTTGTAAGCCATATCGGGGAATTTAAAATTAAAATGTGCCGCACAAATAGTGTAAACCGCTACATATTCTTCATAAATCTCAACCTGGATCGAGGATAATTTTGACTGCGCTTTCTCACAAAAAGTGGGTCAAATTAATATTTGGCTCCATTTTTAAAATAAGCAAACAACTGCTTGGAGAATTTAAAGTGTACTGTTTGCATAAATTTGCCACCGGTAACAGGTGATGACCTCTGCCAGTATAAAAATTTCCATGATAAATCGCAGCCAAACAACAACTAACTTTACCGGCTAACCTTTGAGAGAGATGCTCTACAATAACGAGATGCTTCCAACATTAACTGTAGAGAGCAGCCCCAGAAGTATTAATATTCTTCTTTATAAGCTGTTATCCTTACGCAGGATTGAATACCTCACAGTCGATCGGGAACTTAAGATTAAAGAAATATCTTTGAAAGTGCAAGATTTTGCCTACATTCAGGAGGAAGTAGGCGAAGGAAAAGACGTGCGCGATAGTTTTCCCGAACTGATCGGAATGGAAGGACTCCTTGAAGATATTATTGAAGAAAGACAGCAAGATTGTCAGTTAAAATCAATTAGCCGAGTTCTCAAAGACGGCTCTTATTTGTATCTAAACTTGTATATTTTTGGTTATAAGGGGCAAGCTAATGCTGACAGATTGATTATTTTATGTGAAGATGTGACAGATAGCATTGGATCTCAGCCAACCATCGTTCAGTCTGCCAACAAAACAAGTATTAAAGGCGAGAACTTAGCTGCGGCTGGCGATTATATTGACAAAATTATTAATTCCCTAGGGGATGTTTTGTTCGTAACAGGAACATCTGGTCAAATCAAAAAAGTGAATCAAGCTGCACAGAAATTATTTGGATATACCGAATCGGAATTAATCGGCCAATCCATATCCATGATTACGGCTGAGGAGGAATTGTTACGCAAAGTCAGCCAGCTACCTCCTGCACTTAAAAGCGAATATTGGCCTCAAGTAAAAGTAGCTTGCCAAACGAAAATAGGTTTAAAGCTGATTGTTGCGTTTTCATGCTCTACTTTCGAGACAAGTACAGGAAGCCCGGATGGAGATAGGGAGGTTATACAAGATTTTGTTTATATAGGCAAAGACATTACCAAGCAACAACGCATAAAAAAGTGTCAAGAAGCACAGTATGCTGTTACTCATATCCTGTCAGAATCAAGTTCTCTAGATAGCGCAACTCCGAAAATTTTGCAAGCTATTTGCCAAAGTTTTGGGTGGGATTTTGGGGAACTTTGGACGCCTGCCGAGGTGGAGAAAGAAACTAGATGGGGTGAGGAAATAAAATCTGAAAAAGATCCGCTTTGGTGCCTGCCACTTTGCTGTCCGATCGAGGAAACTCCTGGTTGGCGGCGGGTGGCAGTTTGGCAGGCAGCGGAGGAAGTTAGGGAGTTTGCCGAAAACGATCAGCAGATTACTTTGGCTGCGGGTGAGGGTTTGCCGGGAGCAGTTTCCAGAAGCGGTTCTACGCAGTGGATTACTGATATTGTGGGCGATCGCAATTTCGTGCGATCGCGCTTGGCCGAGGAAGCGGGACTGCGATCGGGATTCGGTTTTCCCATTCACGCTAGGAGCCAAGTTGTAGGAGTAATGACTTTTTTTTGCCGGGAAGAACTGCCACCGGATAAAGATTTACTTCAGATCATAGCTGTGGTAAGTTCTCAATTAGGGGAATTTGTCAAGCGCAAATATGCAGAGAAAGAATTGCAAGAAGCTGAAGCTTCAATCCGATTTTTGTACGAACAAGAAAAACGCCAAAGTGAAGAACTAGCTCGGCAAAATTTAGCTTTAGAACAAGCCAAATTAGAATTACAAGCAGCTAACATGGAATTGCAGCGCCTCGCTTCGGTGGACGGATTGACTCAAATTCCCAACCGCCGCTGTTTTGACAAAAAATTGGAGTTAGAATGGCAGTTGATGGAGCGAGAAAAAGAGTCGCTGTCTTTAATTTTGTGCGATATCGATTTTTTCAAACTTTACAACGATCATTACGGGCATCAAGGAGGCGACGAATGTTTAAAACAAGTAGCCGAGATTTTAGCTAGCAAGGCTCAGCGGGCAGGAGATTTAGCCGCCCGCTACGGTGGCGAAGAATTTGCGGTAATTTTGTCGCGAACTGATGTGCAAGGAGCAAAGCAGGTAGCTGAAGCAATTCGCAGCGATTTGAAAGCAGCGGCAATTTTTCATGCTGCTTCCAAAGTTAGTAAGTTTATAACTCTCAGTATGGGGATCGCTACTACTGTGCCTGCTGCTGGTTTATCGATTGAGGAGTTAATTGGACAGGCTGATCGAGCGCTGTATCGAGCTAAACTAGAAGGGCGCGATCGTATAGTTTGCCTAGACTTGAAAAGAGAATTTCAGGGCCCGAAAGGAGTATTTTCTGATGATTGTGAGAGAAGCTAAAATCGCTGACGCACCTGCGATCGCACGGGTTAATGTAGATACTTGGCGGACCGCTTACCGAAAAATTGTACCAGCAGATTACCTCGCACAGTTATCGTATGAAAAGCGAGAAAGCACTTGGCAAGAAATCCTCGTAAACGCAGAAAAAAGTAAAAATTTTGTGTGCGTTGCTGAGAATGACTCGGGAGAAATTGTGGGTTTTGCTGCGGGTGGTTGCGAGCGAACTGGCAAATATGTTTATCAAGGAGAATTATTTGCCATCTATATTTTGGAGGAATATCAGCGTCAAGGAATCGGACGGCAACTCGTGAAAACAGTTGCAACAAAATTGGCAGAATTAAGTTTGAACTCGATGCTAGTTTGGGTACTAGGAGACAATTCAGCCTATAGGTTTTATGAATTATTAGGAGGTGAAAAAGTAGACGAACAGCAGACAAGTAGAGCAGGAGTTGCACTCAAAGAAATTGCCTACGGGTGGCAAGATATCGCAGTGCTGATTAACACGGCTGTATGACCTAAAAAGTGGAAGTTTTGTCAATCCTCTATCAAACTTCCCCTCTTCATTTGTTCGCGTTCAATTGCCTCAAACAAAGCTCGAAAATTCCCCGCGCCAAAACCTCCAGCTTGCACCTGTTTGCCGTTAACTAAACTAACTCGGCGCTCAATAATCTCGAAAAAGAAAGTCGGTTCTGCAAAAATTGGCTGGGTAAATATTTGCAGCAGCATCGCTGCGGGAGTATCTTCTTGCCAATCTGCCAAAACTTGACAAGCTGCAATTGCTTGCCAATCTGCGGGCAAATAGTTTTGTCGCTGCTGCAATTCCGAGTAGTATGTTGGAGGAACCGGCAGAAAAGGCAAACCGCACGATCGCAAATCGCCAACAACACCAACAATATTATTAGTTTGCAAAGCCATGTGCTGAATTCCCGGCCCCCGATTTGCGCTCAAAAACTCTTGAATTTGAGAATTAGCTGATGCCGGTTCATTAATCGGGAATTGCACCCCACCTTCAGCGTGCACCATAACTTGGCTCCGCAAAGCCGAATTCTCAGTCTGAATGTCAAAATTTTGCTGCGGTTGAAAACCTAATATTTTTTGATACCAACTAACAGCACTTGACAAATCGCCAGATTCAACATTTAACACTACGTGGTCAATTCGGGTAAACAACGGCAGCTTATCCGAAGCCGATAGCAGTGAATGGCTGCCAATTCGCTCCACGAGCGTATGGCTTAAATCTCCCCAGCCCGAAATTTGTGCCCGCTTAAAATAGCCTCCTGCGTTTAGGTCTTCTTGAATCGGTTCCAGGATTTTAGCGCCTTCAGCAGCCGCTCTAGCTACCGCTAATTCAATATTTTTTACCCGAAAACCCACATCTGCAATCCCTGGAGGATGAAACTTCAACCAACTAGCAGCGGGACTAGCGGGTGTCAGGGGCGAAGATAAAACAAAACATACATGGCCACTGCTGACAACTTCAGTGTGAGTGTGGCTGTTGGCATAACCTGCTATTGATTGAAAGCCTAACTGGCTGACAAACCAGTCGCGGGATACTTTAGCGTTTTCAACGTAAAATTGAATGCGATCGAACTCCATAATCAATAATTGAAAATGGAAACTGAACCATGGAAAATCGGCTGACTTTCAAGGCGAAATTGCAAGGGAGGAATTGAGTAATGGAGATTTTTCATACTTTTTATTGTGCGCCCAGTTAATAGTAACCTAAAGATTGAATATCCTAGCTCCCTCTGAAGGCAGAAATAAGTCGGCACTTTAAAAAAACCCGGTTCTGCGATAACTTAGGTTTGACCGCTAGGGCTTCGCCAATAGGACTAAGGCAAAAAAATGGTTTGAGGCGCTACTTATAGGGGTAAGGTGCACCAGCCCATGCACCTACATAATTAAGTGCTGTACAAGTTCTCAAACCTAAAAATATCATAATTTTTATTGCCCTCAGCTTCCGCTGCGTTCTGCCTTCAAATCACTCCTCAATAGCTAAAAGAACAAATGACTTTCCGGCTGAATATTAATCTCCATCGGCACAGCTTGCGGGTCAGCCGAAAGAGCAAACATAATCGCATTTGCAGCAGTTTCGGTACTCAGCATTTTTGACCTGTCTACCTTCAAACTCACATTATCCCAAAACGGAGAATCCACCCCGCCAAAATAGAATAGCGTAAACTTAATGCCGTAGCGTCGCAGTTCATCGGCCATGCACTTGCTGAAACCAACTACCCCAAACTTTGAAGCGCAATAAGCCGTTCCCATCGCCATCGAATGCTTGCCCAAAATCCCGATGACATTGCAAATGTGGCCGGATTTGCGCTCTTTCATCACATTCGCCGCTGCTTGAGACGTGTAAAAACTGCCTTTCAAGTTCAAGTCAAGCATTGCATCTAAATCAGCGGGTTCTAGCTTGTTCCACTGCTTGAGAATTCCGGCACCGGCAGCGTTTATAAGGGCATCAATTTGTCCGAAATGTTCCACAGCTTTGTGCATCAGCGTCTCGACTTGGGGCAAATCGGTGATATTTGTGGGCACGCACAGTACCTCTATTGCCGAAAGTTCGCTAGCTAAAGCGTCTAATTTACTGCTGTCTCTGGCGGCGAGCACTAGCCTCGCACCCGCATCAGCAAGTTTGCGGGCCACTGCTGAACCGATGCCGCCAGTCGCACCCACCACAACCACAACTTTGTCCTGCATATCCCTTTACATTTCTTTACGTCCCGATTGTATGATAACTCAAGTTGCTAGTAATGGGGAGGTTGAGATATTTTAATTTTTAATTAATTGAGGGAAACTTGCCAGCCTTTTTCGGCTTTTTTTAGCTGGAGAGAAGCGCAGGATTGCAAAAATTTAGTAAATTTCCTACCGAGATTGAAATCTTTAATTATTTGGGTAATTTGTTTGCCGTATTGTCGGTGAAATTCGCTGCCTACATTGGAGAGAAACACAGAATTTTCAGGAGAGTTGCCGGTTAAGTCGCCAACGATTTTGACAAGAGCTCTTTCCAAGTCTTCCAGAGAATTAATATCTGTCAAAGTTGCAGGTGCTGTCTGGTGGTTATTCAGAACTTCTTGGCTAAGTATTGGCGGTGGGGGCGATAATCTTACTTCAAAAAGAGTGACATAAGTTTGAGAAACTTCTGAGGGTTTGTGGAGGACAAAATCGGTGGGATATTTAAGAAAGATATCCCGGGTTTTAGTACCGAGCAAATGATGGGCAACAACTTGATTGAGAACTAAGCCGTAATTTTCCCTAAATAAAGCTGAAACAGTAGAAACTTTTATCCACTGAGTTGAGGTGCGTTTTTGCTCTTTTTTGATTAATTCTTTTAGCTGAATAACTAATTGTTCTAGGGGTGTAATTTCCGGTATAGTTACGAGGGAATGGGTTTCTATTTGTCCGGTTTTGCTGTTTAAAACTATGATTTTATCTATTTGTTTGCGGACTTGAAATACGGTTAGTCCGTGGGCTTGCAGTGTGTTGCTGAGGTGAGTGAGGGCGCGATCGGACGAACAGACAAAAATCTCTTTGGCTGTGGGATAATGTACGAAAATCGAGGCGCCGACTGTAGCCATTTTTAAGTCGGCGCTGTCTTTGCCGGGGGGGACGTGAATTAGTTGATAGCCGCGCTGGTGAAATTCGGCATCTTTCTTGCCCATGCTGCGCCAGTTGGCAAAGGCAACTTTGATTTGGATGGGATAGTGGCAAATTCCCTCTAGGAATTTTTCGGTTTCGATGTTGAGTTGCAAGTTTTCGACATCTAGCAGCAAGATAGCAATACCGAGAGGAAGCGGGGCTGGTTGATTGGCTGTTGGAGTTGGAGGTTCTGAGGAAACTGAGTTTTGTGATTTAGCTGGTGCTGTTTGAGAGTGGGCTAGCTGCTGAATTTTGGCAGATAATTTGCTGAATTGAGGTGAATTAACGAATTCTGGAATCAGCAGAATTTGTAAGTATTTTTTCGCAGTCAGCAGCAGGGAATCTGTATCGCTGGCTACTGTGAAACTTTTTGTTAATTTTCCAATCAAAACTGACTGAAAATCAGGTTGGGCCCAGGGGGTTTTCCTGTATTTTTCAGCTATCCATTCGGGATGCTGTTCCTGAATGGTAATTAGGGTTTGAGCTATATAGCGACTGATGGCGCTGAATGCGACAGATTCTTGAGTCGCCAGCAAGGGAGTTCGATCGGGCATGGCCCTCTACAATGCGGAATGCTGTTTCAATTTATCACAATTCTAGTTTTTCGCCGGGAGTCGGACGATCGCCCGCCAAATTAAACCGACGGCAATTAATGCCAATCCTGTCAGCCAAATTTCCCTCTCCATCCAGAAAGCCAGAAACAGACAATTCCCCAAACCCAACCAAGCCAACCACTGCGGATAAAGCCTTTCGGCGGCGGAAAGTTGCAGCGCGGCGAGGTTGGTGATAGCGTAGTATATCAAAACACTAAAAGCGCTAAATGACCAAGTGGTTTTGACATCGCCGACGAGAATTAAAAGTGCGATCGTAACTTCGACAACCACCACCGCCACGTAGGGAGTTGTCCCCGAAGGATTCAGCCGCGCCAAGACTCTCGGCATATCCAAGCGCCGCCCCATCGCCAGCCAGATGCGCGAGAGGCCGAGAATTAAGTTCAGCAAGACTCCCAACATAACGGTAATTGCGCCGACGGCTAGCAGTTGAGAAACTCCTCGAATTCGGAAACTGCGGGCGATGACTTCCAAAGGTGCGGCCGTACCGCCTATTTGTAAAGACAATTTATCGGCTCCCCCCGCACCCGCGACAACTACTGCTACCCCAACGTAAAGCAGCATTTTCAGCACCAAAGTGAAAATTATGGCTTTGGGAATGCTTTCCCTCGGTTCCCGCACTTCCTCGCTCATTGTGGTGATGCGGGCGTAACCGCTATAAGCGACAAACATCAGGGCCGTGGCCTAGAAGATGGAGCCGATCGAGCTATGATTCTGTAGCGCGGCCATTTCCCACCTTACCTCTGGCAAACCGACAGCAACAAACACCGCTAAGGATAGGAGTGTAACTGAGACTATGGCAGTATTTGCAATATTCGATCGCCTAATTCCCGTCAATACAATTAAAGTGAGGGTGGCGAGGGCGACTAAAGCTGTTAGGATCAGGTAAGTGCGATCGGCTACACCAACTGCATTTAAAAAATACCCCGCAAAACCCAAAGCAGCAGTAGCTGCCGAAGCCGTTTTAGCTAACAGAAACATCCACCCAGCCGTAAAACCCAGCCAAGGATTGAGATATTTGTAACCGTATTCATAAGTACCACCGCTAACAGGATGATTTGCCGCTAATTGAGCGCTGTTAAGGCCATTGCAGACAGCAACTAAAGCAGCTATACCCACAGCCAAGATCGCTCCAGTCCCCGCAATTTCCGCAGCTATTCCGAGACTCACAAATACTCCAGTACCGACGATTGAGCCCAGGCCCATGAGAGTTGCGCCGAAAACACCTAACTCTCGCTTAAGAAGTGGTGAAGACATATAGTCGCAAATCGATATCGATGTGAAGAAAGAAATTCCCCCCAATGGTTTCAGCAATGAATAACGTCCGCTGGAACCTTTAGAACCTTGGCGGTTGCCCTAACTATAGCAGGCAAGATGCCAGCTCCACAAAAATATTTATCTGTTGTGGAACAGGCATCTTGCCTG
The DNA here is from genome assembly GCF_036701485.1 of Microcoleus sp. Pol11C3. Taxonomy (NCBI): domain Bacteria; kingdom Bacillati; phylum Cyanobacteriota; class Cyanophyceae; order Oscillatoriales; family Microcoleaceae; genus Microcoleus; species Microcoleus sp. Pol11C3. Next base: position 40,129 of record NZ_JAUBQW010000042.1, read on the forward strand.
TTCTGAAAGAGGTTCAAGATGTAAGTATTAACCGAAACGGCCTTGAATGTAATCTCTCGTACTGGAATTGCCCGCAGAAGTAAAAATTTTACTTGTCGGTCCAAATTCCACCATGCGGCCGATGCGACTTTCATCAGTATTAAAAAATGCCGTGTAATCAGAAACACGAGCCGCCTGCTGCATATTATGAGTCACAATTACCACTGTTAATTGCTGTCGCAGAGTCTGAAACAACTCCTCAATCTTCATCGTAGAAATCGGATCTAGAGCAGAACAAGGTTCATCCATCAGCAAAATTTTCGGCTTCACCGCCAAAGCGCGAGCAATACAAAGTCGCTGCTGCTGTCCGCCCGAAATCCCCTGAGCCGATTTATTCAAATCGTCTTTGACTTCATTCCAAAGCGCCGCACTTTTAAGTGCAGATTCCACAATTTCATCTAATTCAGCTTTGCTTTTGCGACCAAAAATCCTCACCCCGTAAGCAATATTATCGTAGATGCTCAGTGGAAAAGGATTCGGTCTTTGAAACACCATCCCAATTTGCCTACGCAAACTATTAATGTTTACTTTCGGGCTGTAAATATCCTGTCCAAAAAACTCAACTCTTCCTTTAATTTTAACTTTTCCCTCCAATTCACCAATCCGGTTGAGAGCTTTGAGAAACGTAGATTTGCCGCAACCTGAAGGGCCAATAATAGCCGTAATTTGCGGGTGAGGGATATTCATTGATAAATTTTCTAATACTTTGTGAGTTCCGTAATAAAAACTCAAGTCCTGAACCCGCAGTGCTGGCATTGCATTGGGGTCTATTTCCGGGGTGGCATCTTCTAGGAATTTATCTGTATAGTTTTCGGAGTTTAAGCTAGCTTTAGGTTTCATTATTTTCCTCGTTATATTGTTAATATTTGACTGAGAGATGCACTTTAGTTATTGATTTATCGGTTTTGCAAGCGTTTCCGAGTTACTGTACGGGATGCGACGCTAGCAATCACAACCATGCCCAAAAGGACAGAGGCAGCAGTCCACGCCAATTCGTTCTGCTCCTTGTAAGGAGAGCTGGCGTAGCTATATATTAATACCGACATAGAAGGAGTTGGAGTCAGCAGTGTTTCGGGAATTTCTTTTAGTTTTGAAATGGTTTCTGCACCTATAGGGGACTGCATTATCTCACCCAATTTATCAACTAAAGGAGGCCAAAATTGACTTGACAAGGCAGTTACAATCAGCGGGGCGGTTTCGCCGGCTGCCCGGGAAGCAGCGAGTAAAATACCTGTGGTAATAGTTGGAAGTGCTGAGGGAATAATAATCCGAAAAATAGTTTGAAAACGTCCGCCTCCCAAACCAGCCGAAGCGAGACGGTAAGAAGTCGGCACTAATTTTAATGCTTGTTCTGTTGTCAGAGCAACAACTGGAAGCATGATGATGGCGAGGGCGAAACCGCCTGCTAATGATGAAAATGCTTTGGTGGTAACGACAATTAGGGCGTAGGAAAAGACGCCAACTACGATCGAGGGAACGCTGCTGAGAATGACGGTGATAAAGCGAATACTATTGGTCATCGCTTTGTTTTCTATACCAAACTCAGACAAAAATATTCCCGTCATTACGCCGATAGGCACGCTGATTAATGTCGCAACTCCCACCATTAAAGCAGTGCCGAGAATCGCATTAGCAAAGCCGTTGGGCTGGTCTTCAACTCCGACGGGTGCGGGCAAAGATACTAGCACTTCCCAGCTCAAATGTGTAAGTCCTTCCCCCAAGATTTTGTACAAAATAGCGAACAAAGGTAGCACGGCAAGAGCTGTGAGAAGGAAGGCAATAAGTGTCATTCCCCGACTAAACAAAGTTCTGCTCAGTGACAGGGGATTGTAAATTTCTGCATCCAGAATACTGTTTGATTTTTGTGCTTGAGTCATGCGATTTTAGATTTTAGATTGATTCTACGGATTTATCCGCAAGCTTGTTCTCAGGATGTTACACTTTTCTATTTCTCCGTCCTGAGCCTGGGAAAGAATACATAAAAGGGCTTGTTACCCAATTACTTTAGAGCGTGTTAATTCTTAGATACCTTCACGCTCATTAGCTTAACCAGCAATACTGCCACTGCATTTACCAACAGAGTGATGACAAATAGAATCAAGGCTAAATACATCAAAGCGCCGATGTGCAGCGGTTCGAGAGCTTCCCGAAATTGACTTGCCAAAACAGCAGGAATTGAGTAGCTGGGAGCTAGCACGGATTGATTGATTTGAATCGAGTTGCCAATTACCATTGTGACGGCCATTGTTTCGCCTAAAGCCCGTCCCAATGCCAAGATAGTAGCCCCGATAATTCCTGAACTAGCGGCTGGTAATAACAGCTTAAATATTGTTTCCCAGCGGGTGGCACCGAGGGACATCGAAGCACTTCGCAAATCGACTGGAACTGACAGCAAGACATCGCGGCTGATGGCGGCTACTGTGGGCAGAATCATAATCGATAAAAGTATTCCAGCGGGCAGCATTCCTGGGCCTAAAGGTTCGCTGCTGAACAGGGGAAACCAACTGAAATTATCAAACAATGACTGCTGTAAGGGCAACAAAAAGGGAATCAAAACAAAGATTCCCCACAGGCCAACTATCACGCTGGGAATAGCCGAGATTAATTCAACCATGAATCCCAAGGGCGATCGCACCCAAAGGGGTAAGAAGTTCTCGCTAGTCACTATAGCTACTGACAGCCCTAAAGGAAGTGCGATGATTATGCCGATCGCAGAACTAATTACAGTACCGTAAATAAATGGCAAAGCCCCAAACTGCAACTCGCTGATATCCCACTTGGGATTCCACAAGAAGGAGAGTCCAAAATGGCTAATAGCTGGCCAAGCATCTTTAAAAATTACCGCACTCATCCAAAACAGCGTACCCGCTGTCGCTAGGGCAAAACCCCATACAAATAGTGTAAATCCTGACTCCATCCACAGACCTTCACCAGCAGTATCTGTCAAATCTACTTCTGTGTTTATTCCTACAGATTTCCGAGTCAATTTTTTCGGTTTTTTTGAAATATTTGTCATGCCCGACTTATTGCCTAAAGAGTGAAATATTTGCTTAAAAGACGAGTAATTCTAATGCGCTGGCTGCGCGCTACGCACCTGGTTGGTAAGGTACGCAATGCGTACCTTACGCAGTAAAATTAGCGCAGATTAACCTGATAATTTATGAATTTTGAGTCATCGATTCAACTCGTCAACTCATAACCCCGTGCGATCGCCCCAATTAACCTTTGGCAACCACAGTCTGATTAACTGTTTGAACCACCTTTTGAGCGGTAGCTGAAGGAATTTGAGTAAACTCTAGCTGTTTGTTGATACCTTGACCGGTAGTCATCACCCAATTAACCATCTTTTTAATACCATCTGCTTTCGCTGCAGGATACTCTTTGTAGATTAACAGCCAAGTCAAACCAACAATCGGATAACCGTCGTTAGGATTGCCTTCTACTAAGCGGAAATCTGCTGGGAATGTTTCCCCTGCTAAAGCTTTCTCTGCTTCAGCCAAACTAGGATCTACAAACCGACCTGCTTTATTTTGAATAAACGCTGTTTGGAGATTATTTTGCCGAGCATAAGTATCTTGAACGTAGCCGATCGCACCCGCTGTATTCTTCACCAAAGCAGCTACGCCGGGGTTTCCTTGACCGCTGACAGGGCTTCCTGGCCAACTCGGCTGAGCGGCAGCTTTGATGCTGCTACCGGTCGCCTGCAAGTGGTTAGCAAAAATAAAAGTTGTACCGCTGCTATCTGCGCGTACAGCTACTCGAATGGGAGTATTTGGCAAGTTTTTAGCTTGTCCAGAAATTCCGGCTATTTTCGCATCATTCCAGCGAGTAATTTTCCCTTCAAAGATGCCTTTCATAGCATCGTTATTAAGCCTCAGATTAGTCACTCCGGGCAAGTTGTAGACAACTGCAACAGCGCCGCCAGCAGTGGGAACTGCCATGACGCCGCGCTTTACTTCGGCTATTTGCGCCGCAGTCATCAGCGCGTCGCTGCCTGCGAAATCAACATTCCCTCCAATGAATGCTTTGATACCAGCACCGCTGCCGGTTCCTTCGTAGTTTACAGTAATTTGATTTGCACTTCTCATCTGAGAGAAGTAGCGATCGTAAAGAGGTTTAGGGAAAGTTGCTCCCGTACCGTTTAGTGTTACCGCAGCTACAGCAGAAGTAATCAACGAGAGCGAAAATGCTGCTACCGCTAACGTAAGTATAAAGGCACGTCGCCAACGTGCTGTGAAAAAAATCATATTCCTCCTCTCCCTTAATAGCCGACTTTGCCAATCTCCTCCATAGGATAGACTGAAATCCCAAAGGAAAGGGATATAAAAGAATAAGCTTGTTTTAAATTTTGGTTAATAATAGATTAAATAATAAAAGAATAAGCTTGTTTTAAATTTTGGTTAATAATAGATTAAATTTTCATACCGCAGACTCGGAGACGTGATTTCTTAAATACATCAGGGAGCTGACTGTGCGATCGCCTATTGATAATTCTTATTCTTCTTCTGAACTTTCAATCTTTGGCATGATTGCCACTTGATGTTCGCTACCGATTAATTTTATTTTAAAATCCGCCGATTCTGACTGGAATAATTTGATTAGACTGGAATTATTCCCCAACAATTCTTTGACAATTAAATCAGCATGAAACTGATATTTGGCAAAAAACTTTTTTTTAATTATTGGCACAGGAATAGAATCCTCTTTTAACTCAAATTTGGCAGTTTCAATTATTTGCACAAGTATATATTTTAAAACATCCAACGACTCAATAGGATTTGAATTGAGTTCTGGAATTATTTCTGGCAAATTTTGATTGACAGCAACAGAAGCCAAAGATTCTTCAGACACCGGCCTAACTTCGTTTTGTACTGACTCCGACAGTGCTGCTGGGGAAGTTGTAGAATTGAAAGCAACAGTCCGGCGCTCTTGAAAAAGCTCAGCAACACTAGAAAAACGAGCGATTCGCTCCTCAATAGATTTGTGTTCAGCCTTCAACAACTCTGCAACTTGATTAGCCAATTCTTCAAAACTAGGGATTTCCACTTCCCTCTCACAAGAATAGTGAAGAGTATCACCAGTCAGAGGATTTTCAACAGACAAAACCGAATTTTGCCGACGCACCCGAAACACAGTCAATCCCTGATTTTGCAACTGATTGCAAAGATGATTTAACAAACCATCCGAAGAACAGACAAAAACTTGTCTGACATCCCGATATCGATATAAAATAGCAGCGCCAAAAGCAATCATCTTACCATCAGCACTATTAGCACCGCCCGGAACGTGAATCAGTTCGTAACCGCGATCATAAAGTTCAGCATCCAACTTGCCGATACTCGGGTTTTTCCAGTTAGCAAAAGCAATTTTAACTTGCAGGGGATAGCCACACAAACCGGCTAAGAATAGTTCTGTATTAACCTTAAGTTTCAGATTTTCGGCATCCAACAGCAAAATCGCAATCCCGCCGGACTCTGTGGTGGTTGCAGGGGCGATTTCCTTCGGGATAGCTTCGCTTAACCGTGTTTCGGTGCATTTGCGATTTAAAGAGTGCGGGCCGGCGGCCTCAAAAAATTGTTTGCGGCAAGCTTTGCAAAGATACCGCTGGCGACCGTTGGGACGGCCGTTTTTACGAACTTGGTCAGATTCGCATCGAGGACATTTCATTAACCCATTATGCAGCCTACTCCCGAACCGAACAAGCCATTATCTATAGTCATTTCAAATAAATGTGAGACAGAGGCAAGATCATGATAAAATCGATAAAAATAGTTAATTAGAAAAAAAT
>NZ_JAUBQW010000262.1:0-2600 GCF_036701485.1 Microcoleus sp. Pol11C3
GAGTTTCAGCTTCTAGTCTTATGCACGAGTCTATCTTTTATTAGATAAAGTTATCACCATAAGTTCTGAAGAGCCGTGTATCTTTTAAACTTGTCAGAATATACCAAGGCTCTTTTGTAATAATATTTCGATATTTCCCTAGCCATTTACCTGCCAGATTAAATCCTTTAATGGGTGCAGTTTTTCTAATTGTTACTTCTCGATTGAAAAATCTATTTCCTGGCTCTAATCCTAGCATTTTTACTTCAGCCCACAACTTCGATTCCGTCTTGATGCAAACATTCTTTTTTAGTCGCAAACAGAAATCTACTTTCTTCTCCCTCAGCCAGTTGGCGAGGGTAACGCTACAAAATTCACGCTCTCCTAACACTATCAATTTATAACCTGATAAAGCGGCGAATACTGGCGTCAATACGACTTGTTGATTTTCTAATGTGCTGTTCCCTTGTTTGTCAAGCATTTTCCAATAAATAGGAATAGCTCTTTTTCGCCAAATCATGCTGATCATCAAAATATTATTTGATTGCCATTTGGTTCTGTCTATTGCTAAATAAACAACATTATTCTGTTTTATATTGCCTTGAATCCAAGCAATTACTAGGGACAACCAAATATTATCTAAATTCCATTCATCATCTGATAAGAATCTCTGATTTTTTTTTTCTACTTTCAAATTTAATGGGCATCGCTAGTTTGGTCGCTATGCTTTCTAATGTGACTTCTTTAATGGATTGCACTACTTGAATCAATAAAATCGTTAATAAGTAGTTAGAATGTGTGAGTTTTTCTGACAAATGGGCATGATATGATTCTGGTATCATTTAATTGTTTTTTAGGTAAGAAGCTTTTTTACCCTATCTTTTTTCAGGCTATTTGTCTAGAGTTGCCTCCCTGTCTGATTTTCAGGCGATCTGTCCCCCCGTCAGGAAGAAGATTGGCTTCACTCGAAAAAAAAGACTTATGGCTACCGCGAACGGGATGAAGCCAAGCGGCAGGCTTTCATAGCCGAGTTGTCCACCCTACGGACGGAGGAAATTGTCTATGTTGATGAATCAGGGATGGATGACCGAGACCAGTATGATTATGCTTGGAATGAACGAGGTCAACGTTTCCATGCACTGAAATCTGGGCGAGGGAAAGGTCGGGTCAATATGATTGCTGCCCTGTGCCATCAAAAATTGAGCGCCCCTTTTACTATCGAGGGAGCGTGTAATCGAACAGTTTTTGAAATCTGGTTAGAAACAACTTTAGTTCCAACACTTATTAAAGGAAAGGTTGTAGTGATGGATAATGCCACGTTTCATAAAGGTGGTCGGATTGAGGAATTAATTCAAAGTGCAGGATGTAGACTGTTATATTTACCACCATACTCCCCAGATTTCAACATAATTGAACAATGCTGATCTTGGCTGAAGAGTCGAATTCGTAAACTCAAGAATCAGTTTGATTCTTTACGAGACGCAATCGAGGCTGTCTTACACCTTGCGTCCTAACCGCCTTGGCGGTTGCTATAGCACCAATATGGTTTTCTAACTTTTTAGAAAATGAAAGAGTCTTTCTTACGAGACGAGAAACACGTTGGCGCAAAGTATTATTAAATCTTTCAATGTGATTAGTTTTTCCACTGTCTTTACCAACTGGCTGATGGCGTTTGCTTGGAAAAATACAAGCATACGCAGCCTAAAAATCTGTATAGCAAACAGCAAATTGTCGATATACAATAGGTAGAGAATTCCATAATTGTTTTGCTCCTTCTTCGCTGCGCTCCCCAATATATAGCCTTTCTCACAAAGATGAGGTACAATAACAGCAGTGTGTAAACCAGTTAAAAATATTTGACGATGTAACTTGCCCCAACGCAAATTCTCTGGCTTTTCCTAATTCTTGATAATTAGCAGTTTTGAGAGAACGGAGAATGATTTTAACTTTGGACCACAGACTTTAAATTGGTTAAAAATCGGGTGAATAAGGTGATAAGTATATTAATTTGGCTCCTTGATTTTCGATCGCTTTTTTCACTTTTTCTCCCAAGTGAATTGGACAATTATCCATCACGACACAAGAACATTTCCATAGTTTGGGTACAAGTTTTCTGATTATAAAAGCTTCAAATGTAATGGCATCAGTTCCGCCTATTAAATTAACCGATGTCAAAATTTCATTGACTGACATTGCTCCAATTATTGAGACATTTTTGCCACGCGCAAGTTGGTTTCGACACCCTGGCTCTTTCACCTTTTAAAGATCTAGCATATAACCTAACTATTGCTAAATTAACTCCCCATTCGTCAATGAATATTAAGTCTTTCAAACTAATTTTTTTAATTATTTCCCAGAACTTACCTCGCAGGATTTGAACTCGCTCTGTGCCTTTACCTGAAGGGAAGAGAGTCTTTTTTTTTACAATAATGTTTAAGAGTTTTATCATTCTTCCTATTGTCGCTATACTAACGGCAAATCCAATTTTCCCATAAAGTAAATAACGGAGTTCTTCAAGAGTTGCATCATTAGACCTCTTGCAAAAATAACTAGGGCTTGCTGAATAATCGATCGCAAACTATGAATAGGAGCGACCGATATATTCAAACTCAACTAAAGAT
>NZ_JAUBQW010000263.1:0-2599 GCF_036701485.1 Microcoleus sp. Pol11C3
ATAAGTCAATATACTTACACAAAGAAAATCATTTAGGATTGCTCTAGATATAGAAAATCATTTAGGATTGCTATATTTGTTGTGGGTTTCTCGCAAAAAGCTTAGTATGATTGTTTTGACTTACGGTTTTTGCTCTTTAGCATTGCTTGCCAGTTCTGGAGTTCTGCTTTCGGTAAACCGCTGCGCTTACGCTATTGTGCCGTTGTCAATAACTGTGGGCTTGTTGGCCACTGCTAAGCCTCGTTGGGGTTACGGGTTGATGGGATTGTTTGGCGTATTTCTGCTTTACGTTTTCGTGAGATTTGCTAGTTGGCAGTGGGTAGCTTAGAGTCGATCGCCCTGAATATCTTTTGCATAAACTTAATTTACTCTAGCTCCCAAGCTGCCTGAAAAAAGTCTCTTTCGCACAGCAGAGCGTAGCGATAGGTTGCTTCTACTTCGGGTTCCGCTTCTGCGTAGCGATCGACCAAACTTTCGAGCCGTGAAGCTAAAATCTCAAACTCAGGGCTGCTATAGGTGAAAATCCAGTCGCTCAAGGCGTGTTCCGGTATATTAGGTTTAGCTAGCTGCTGTCCCAAAAAAGCATACAACCGCAAGCAAGGAGTCATGGCGGCTGCTGTCAAACCGACACCGCTTCCCCAGGCTGTCGCTAATAAAAAATCTGTGTAGCGGCGGGTAGCGATTCCCGGTTTTGCCTCTTGCAAGTTTACCCCCCATTTGCCTGCATATCCTTGATGCAAGCGAAGTTCTTCTAAAACACCGCTGCCGAGATTGTGGAGAATTTCAAACCCCTCCCAGTCGGGTGCTTTTGCCGCAGCGATACTGTAAGCACGAGCGAATGCTCCCAGAAAAAATGCGTCTTGTGCAATGTAATATGCAAAACTATTTGATGGCAGGCTGCCGTCAGCAATGCCTCTGACAAAGGGATGTTGCAGACAAGCTTCGCTTAAGTCTTGATTTGCTTGCCAAAGATCATGGGAATTTGTCATGCAATTTTGAATCGATGGGTTATGATTGTAATTTTTCTAGTCTGACTAAACATCTATAATAACAAATATTTTCGCTGTGCGTCAGTCTTATGGTATCTTTATTTTTCGTATTTAAGAAAATAGATAAGTTTTGGTACCCTGCTATTTTGTCGGCTGCTGTTGTCTGGCTCAAAGAGCGAAATTACGTGCCAAACCTCTCTCGTGAAGCAGCCAGCGTGTTTGAGGAAAAAGAAACTTTTGATTTAAGGGTTGAAAAGCCGATTTTAAAACAGAAACAGCGATGAACCATACACCTAAGTATTCTTTGGTAGTTCCCATCTATAACGAAGAAGAAAATCTCGCTGAATTGTATCGGCGAATTAGTGCCGTGATGGATCGGCTGGACGGCCCAGTAGAATTAATTTTAATCAATGATGGCAGCCGCGATCGCTCTCTCGAACTTTTGCGAAACTTGCACGAACAAGATTCGCGAATTTGTTACCTCAGTTTTGCCCGCAATTTCGGCCACCAAATAGCTGTAACTGCTGGTTTAAACTTTTCTAGCGGTCAAGTTGTCGTCATCATGGACGGCGATTTGCAAGACCCGCCCGAGCTAATTATAGATATGGTAGAACAGTGGCAGCAGGGCTATCAAGTTGTTTACGCTCAGCGCACTCACCGCCGTCAAGAAGGTTGGTTTAAGCGGTTGCCAGCTTATATGTATTATCGCATTTTGCGGAATCTTGCTGATGTTGATATTCCCATAGATACGGGAGATTTTTGTTTGATGGATAGGTGCGTGGTGGACGTACTCAATGCCATGCCTGAACGCAACCGCTACATTCGGGGACTGCGCGCTTGGATTGGTTTTAAACAAACGGCAGTTAAGTTTGAACGCGATCCGCGTTTTGCTGGCGATGTTAAGTATACCTTCAGTAAATCTTTTGCTTTGGCGATGAACGGTTTAGTGTCTTTTTCAAAAGTTCCTCTGCAACTGTCGATTTATTTGGGTTTATTTTCGGCTTTGGTGTCTGTTTTGATGGCTTTTTTGGTTTTGTATTGGCGTCTTTTCTCTGCGGGTTCGGCATTAACTGGTTTGACAATTGTGATTATGGCGGTTTTCTTTTTGGGTGCGGTGCAGTTGGTTAGTATTGGGATTTTGGGCCAGTATGTAGGGCGGATTTACGAGGAGGTGAAGGGCCGCCCGCTTTATACGCTGGCAGAAGTGGCTGGTTTTGGCGATCGACACCGATCGCCAAAATAATTTTAGCAAACAACTGTTAACTCATCCTGCTTAAATTATCTAATTTATGAGATAATTTAAGCTTGTAAAACCTTCTCAAGACTCATGTTTAAACTTTACGAGTATTCCCCCTCGGGCAATTGCTATAAAGTTCGCTTGCTTTTAACTCAACTTAATATTCCCTTCGATCGCACAGAAATTAATATTCTCCAAGGAAAAAGCCGCACACCTGAATTTTTGGTCAAAAATCCCAATGGCCGCATTCCGGTGTTAGAAATCGCACCGGGTAAATTTCTGTTTGAATCGAATGCAATTATAGTCATTTCAAATAAGTATGAGACGCTAAACTGCACAATAAGCACGAATAATTTCATCAAGAGATGTGCCA
>NZ_JAUBQW010000264.1:0-2566 GCF_036701485.1 Microcoleus sp. Pol11C3
CTGTTCCTTTACCGTAACGGTAACCGGTTTACCACCGGTGATTGTCTGTCCTGCCAATATAGCTGTTACAGCAACAGCGGGCCAGTGTGGTACCAACGTCACATTTGCGGCTACCGAGTCAACTGCGATCCCTGCCTCTGTGATTACTTATACAGAAAATGGAAATACAGTAAGCTCAGGCAGCTTCTTTACGGTAGGCATACATACGATTACAGCTACTGCTACCAATGCGGTAGGCAGTTCAGTATGTACTTTCACTATCACGGTAACGGATACAGAAACACCGGTGATCATTACACCGGCCAATATAGCGGTGAACAATGATGCGGGTGTATGTGGCGCGCAGATCAGCATAACAGCACCAGCTGCAACAGATAACTGTGGTATTGCCAGTGTGATAGGGGTGAGAACAGATGGATTGTTATTAACAGCGGCTTATCCGGTGGGCGTAACAGGCATTTTGTGGACGGTAACCGATGTGAATGGATTAACAGCGAGCCATACACAGACCGTAACGGTAACAGATAACGAAGCACCGGTAGTGATCACGAATAATATCACGATTCAGCTGGATGCTAACGGTAATGCTTCTATCACCACATCACAGATCAATAACGGATCAACGGATAACTGTGGTATTGCAACCATCAGTCTGGACAAAACAACCTTCAACTGCGCTAATGTAGGGATCAATACGGTTACTTTAACGGTAACGGATATCCATGGCAACAGTGCTTCACAAACTGCTGTTGTAACAGTGGTAGATAATATTGCACCAACGGTGATCACGAACAATATGACCATCCAGCTGGATGCCAGCGGTGCAGCAGCTATTACCGCAGCACAGATCAACAATAACTCTACCGATAACTGTAGTATTGCTACTTACAGTCTGGATAAAACCAGCTTCGACTGCAGCAATGTAGGCCAGAACACGGTTACCTTAACGGTAACGGATGTAAACGGCAACAGTGCATCACAAACAGCAACGGTTACGGTGATCGATAATCTGGCACCAATCGTAACGGTACCAGCGGCGCAGGTATTCTGTGCCAATGCGAGCGGCAGCACCCAGTACACGATCCCTGCGGCCAGCGCTACGGATAACTGCAGTATCGCCACGGTTACTTATGCGGTAACCGGAGCTACCAGCAGAACGGGCACAGGTTATGATGCATCCGGCGCCTTCAACATCGGCACCTCTACCATTACCTGGACGGTAACGGATGTAAACGGCAACACCAGCACCGGCAGCACCAGTGTAGTGGTGAACCCATTACCGGTAGCTACCTATGTAAGCAGTAATGCCGATGCGTTCTGTAACCAGACCAGCTTAACGGCTTCATCGAGCATTAACCCGTCTTTGTATAGCTGGTCAGCCAGCAATACCCCGGGCACTTTCAGTGCCAACCCTGTGTTAAGCCTTGGTTTAACCAATGCAGATGGTAATTACTACCTGTACACCCAGTCATCGGTAACGGGTTGTGTAAGTGCCAGTGCAGCGGTATATAACTTCCAGAAACAGACCCTCAGCAGCAGTTACACCATCCTTGCTTACAAGGAAGTGGAATTGGGTAAATACAACAAAGTGTTAAGCGGCAGCGTAGGTATTATGACAGCCAGGGGCGAAGCGGAGTTCAAGAGCTATAGCGGCGTAACCGGAGCGGGTTCGTTTGTAAAAGCCCCCAAGATCGATAAAGACGGCTCCGGCATTACGCTGAACAGCCAGATCATCGGTATTGCGGCGGTAAGCCTGCCAACGATGCAGTACAATACGGCCAGCACCAACAGCCTGCCGAGCCTGACAGCTTCCCAGAACAATGCCACTTTAAGTGGTAACTATAAGAACCTGACGATCAAGAAGGGGATCAGCGTAACGGTATCGGGCAACACTTTCGGTAATATCCGCCTGGAAGAGGGTGCCAGTATCCGCTTTACCAGTACGGTACTGAACATAGAGAACTTCACGGCCGACAGGGGTGCTAAGAACAACGACTACACCTATATCCGCTTTGCACCGAACACCAGTGTAAGGGTGGGTAATAAGGTGAGCATCGGCAGCCAGGTGTTGGTAAACCCTGAAAGCTACCAAGTAAGCTTCTACATGGCCGACCAGCGCAAGGATGAAGAGAAGTTCACGGTGAAGGGTGGAGATACCCGGGTGATCGCCAATGTGCTGATGCCGAACGGTAAACTGCGTGTAACGGCTACCGATTCGGACTATGACGACGATAAACATGGTGATTGTGACCACAAAGCGCATAGCAGCAAAGACTGTAAGCATAAGGGGCATGATCACAACGACTGTAATCATAGTGCACACGCAGCCTCGAACTGTCAGGACGATGTGTATATGACAGGTCTGTTCATAGCCGAGGAAGTAGAGAGCAAGGGTAACAAAGTGATCTGGAACAGCTACGATTGCAGTGCGCCTGCGGCACCGATTACATCGGTGAACAGCAACAAGGGAGTAACACAGTCGGTATCTGCGGAGAAAGTGACCACTACGAGCGAAGAAGAGCTGAAAGTGACAGTGATGCCAAATCCAAGTACAACTTACTTCACG
>NZ_JAUBQW010000043.1:0-44415 GCF_036701485.1 Microcoleus sp. Pol11C3
GATCGCTGGTATTTATAATTATGAACTTTCTTGGAAGACAAACTAGCGATCTCCTAAGACTTTCGCAAGAGGTCTAAAGAAGAACATTTAACGATCGCCCGAAGCGGTAATTTCCAGCGTTTGAGGGACTTCTATCACCACTTTGAGGCGGACTGGTCTCAATTAGCCAATCATTCACCCTGAATCACATTGTCCGCCAGTCAATTTCTATTTTATATGCTTGAGTGCTATTTGATAAGGGAGAAGACTGGTCAGTGGATCAGGCGCGATCGCTTTTTTGCCACGGGGCGACGTGCCGTTTTTTGACGCGAGCGGGTTGTTTGCTGATAGATTTGTTACACTTCCTCCACCGTACTCACCGTTCTGGCGTTGTAACTTACTGTCAACTGAGTTAGCTCTTTGGGCACAGTTTCCTGAAGTTTTAGGAGATGCGATCGCCAAGAGTGTTGGGTTTGTGAAAGACTCCTAAAAATAGATGCAGTAAATACGGGATCTTCTCACGAGTTGGGTAGAACACAGCGATAGTCCCCATCGGGAAATTTCTCGCTCAAACTTTCATTGAAATAATACTGACACCAAAATTCTGCGACTTCTAACAACATGGGTACGGATTCAGCAACGATACCCGAACCCGACTGCAATCCATAGCCTTCTACATATTCTCTAGCTAGTTTGTAAGCCCAATAGGGGAAATCTGTCTCTACGAAACACCGCAGTGCATACTCTAGCTTTAATAAATCTCCGCTGCGGACAAAGCGCACCGTTGCCCACCTAAAATTACGGTAGTCATCCCTTTGCAAGCCATCAATGTCTCTCAATAAGTTTCTGAGAGATTGCCTGCTTTCGTAACTAGGATTTTCTAAGTAACTTTGCATCTGTGTGATTGCTTCATCCACTAACTGTTGTTGCTGTGCCCATTCTTCATCTGTGAAATGTTCTGGACAAATTGCCTGATTTATCTGCTGCTGCACCAGTCGAGCAATGTAAAGTGCAAACTTTTCAGCGGCGACTTCATCAGGGCACAGACTTTTGATACTCGTCAGCCTGGTTATCGGTATGGCAAGTCGAGCTTTTTCAACTTCCTTAGTGGCTTGAATCCACTTTTTGATTTTCTTAGCAATAGCAAGCTGTTGTTTGTTTTGTTTCATTCTCAATTGCCGACGCTTAATATCCTGATTGAATCAACGCTCCAGAGAGCAAATCTGTTAGTTTGAGTGTAACAGCCCACTGGTTTAAGTAAGCGAGATCGAGTCGTTCCCCTTGCACCTTCAAAACTCCCAACACATCCCTCCACTGCTTTTGGGAACCGCCAGGAATTAGTTTATACCAACTGAGTTTTTGCAGGACGATATCTTCGGGCGAGTAGATGTAGATTCCCTGCTCTGTTAAACCGCTAACAGGGTAAAGTTGACGACGACTCATCACCAAAGCTGAAAAAGGGTCATCGCTGCTCATCACAAAAATGTCTGCTTTCTCCATAGAAGGCAAATATATAACATTGAACGATGATTCGCGGGGTGCTGTTTTTGACTTAGCGATTGCTTCAGTCACAGCCGACTCGCTGATGTAAAACTCACCTGACATGGCATCAATTAGTTTCTGTGCTGTTCGCGATTCCAGGTCAATCACTAAGTCCAAGTCTTGCGTAGATCTGTTTTCTCCCAATAGCGAACTTGCCACCGAACCTCCCACCACATAGGGAATATTCAGCGGTAGCAAGATGCTGGCTATTTTTTGCGCTAATTCGATCGGATCTGCAATCACGAGTTCACCCCAATCGTTACTGTCTGATAAAACTTCTATCCACTCAGCACCCAAGCACCTTTTAATAAATTCTTGCCGAACTTTTGTCTCAGTAGCATTGGGATACTGGTTCTTTATTCCAGATATTGCCAGCCTTCGCACCGCTTGATTGAAAGCGCAAGTCCGCTGTACTTTTTGTTGGGGCGTTAACTGTCGCAAGAGCTGAAACATCAGCACGTCAGCTTCAATGCTGGTATCGATAGATTGTGGCTTGTATCCTGATTTGACTGTGACTGTTGGCATTGGCGGCATGATGCAATCTTGCTCCCAGGCATAGATTTCAAAATTATATTACAGAATCCCTGTTTTTCAGACCGCTTTATAAAAATAATGTTTTTCCTTAATTATAATGAAATTTTAACCATGAAAAGACTTGCTATAATGATGTCCAAAGCAAAGGCAATAGGTACTTGAGCTACTAACCAGATGGCAAGGTTTAGACGTTGTAATGTTTAATTATCCAACGAAAAATTCTGACTAAGACTTTTTTACACAACAGTTCTTGGGAGAGATGAAGATATGAACTTAAATCAAACGTCTGGCAATCACCGATGGCGAAGGCGACTAATAAAAGCTGGAGGTGGTATTCTACTAATCTTCGGCACAGGTTTAAGCGTTTTTACATGGAAAGCCTTCTCGCCACCTTCTGTTGACCGACTACCACTTCCCAAAACTTTGGTTTCTCTAGAATCACCCCAAGGACAACAGCTACTGAACCAGAGCAAGAGCAAACAGGATTTTCAACCGCTTAGCACCCACATTGAAACTCAAAAACGTCCAGCCTATTGTGGTGTGGCTAGCAGTGTGACGGTTCTGAATGCACTCGGCAGCAAAAGACAGGGATATCGCCCCCTAACCCAAGACACCTTTTTTGACGGTCAAACCCAGAATATCCGCTCTTCTTATGCCGTCACTTTTTCCGGGATGACTCTTGATGAATTAGCTGCCTTGCTCAGAAGTCACAACGTCAAAGTTGAGGTCTACTATGCGTCGGAGACAACACTTAACCAATTTCGCGCTCAAGCTAAAGCCAACCTTGCCAGTTCTGGCGACTATATAATCGTGAACTACCAACGCTCTGTTTTGGGTCAAGGTAAAAGCGGGCATATTTCTCCCCTTGCTGCCTATCACGAGGCAAGCGATCGGTTTCTGATTGAAGACGTAGCCAGTTATAAATATCCGCCTGTATGGGCTTCTACGGAGAATCTTTGGAAAGCGATGAATACTACTGATTCAATTTCCAAAAAGACACGCGGCTATCTCGTTGTGCGTCAGTAAGATAGAGAATTAGAGATTGCCTAGTGGGGTGTGAGCAAAAGTAATTGAAGCATTATTCTATCTTTGATTTAAACTTTATCAGTTTTAAGTTGACTCAACGGCACTAAAGTTGTTAAAAAAGCGAACTGCTGTTTTTTCGAGAGTTGGATTAAGTTCATTCACATCACCAGCAATGTAGATCTCCAAGTCCTTAAAGTAATTTTCCGCTATCGAAGCAACCCAGCTTCCCTCACCCTTGTAGTAATCAAGACCTCCGCAAAAGCTTTTTACGATTTACCAGTATGACTTTATAACTCTCAACAGCAAATCTTACCCTAAGCCAAAGTTTAACTATTTAAACACGCTATAGCTATCAACACCCGAACTGCCATCGCCCGAACTAAACTTGCTGATTCGGGCGAGCGCTACGTTAAGAAATTCCCCCGACCGATGCAGCAGTGCAGTATTTGCCTGGACTTCCCCCTGCAAATATACTTACATAGGCTCAAAAGTTTATCATTGCAAAAGTTTCCATTGTTGAGTAAGATTTCTGTAGCCATGTAGGTTATTCACGCCTGCAAGCTTACGCCAATTATATTGAATCTATTGCGTTCTGCGCGATCGCCAAAACGGCTATTGCTTTAACTTGGGTACAGTTTTTTCACTCAACAATTGAAACCTATAATTGGTCAATGTTTTAGATATTTTATTACATTTGTACGGGGGAAGTCCAGATTTGCGGCAAACTCTCTGGTATCGGGTCGGGTATACACCAAGCATGAAAATAGAGGGACACGGGCAGGCCAAGATATTCACGCAAGAGGAAATCGAACTCTTGTTCAATGAAGGTTTGCAAACCGATCACGATCGCGCCCTCTTTGGAGTTTGCCTCTACACCGCCTGCCGTATTGCCGAAGCGTGCAGTTTGAAAGTCATCGATGTTTTCACCCCGGCGGGTGCCATCCGCTCAGAAATGGTTATCCGCTTTCGTCAACACCAAAGGTAAGCTCGGCTTGTGTCCGCTGCCGTCTATTAGTCAATCAAAGAAGGTAACTGACTAAGCTGAGATTGCCAATCCTCATCGTATCGCAAAGAAATCACGTAATATCCAGCAACCCAGTCTAAATTTTCACGAGCAATCAGATCGCGCTGCTGTTGCTCCAAACTATCATGGGCTGAACCATCACAAAAAATAGCAACTTTAGCTTTTGTGTAGATAAAATCTGGTTTGCTGTTCGCCTCAGCAATCAAATGTTGAGCCAGATCGGGCAACTTCATACCTCGGTGGTAAATTTCTTGCAAAACTATTCGCTCAAATTCAGAATTGGGATCAGTTTGCGATCGCATCCGCTCGTACTGCTGTTCGCGAGAACCACCCGAAGCATGTCGGTTGACACTGCTACTAGCCATTTCCTCTAGCAGAGAGCTTACTAAATATCGGTTCAGCAACGGATGGTCAAACTGATTCCGGTACGATAGCAAACATTCATAACAAGCTTGAGTACAACTTGGCTTAGGTTCCTCAAAATGGCAGATATCCAGCGCCATCCTTGCCAATCTCTGAAACGACAGCGGATTTTCCAAAATTTGCGATAACACCCCTGCACCCCCTTCCGCAGCTTCCCAGAAAAGTAAATACTTCCCTTCTCCCAACCGTTCAGATGCCAACTCATCTCCTTCCAGCTTGTACTCTGCTTGAATAGCCCGCTCTAGAGCGTACTGGAACGTTGCCAAAAAACCCTCCGCTTCTTGCGGAGGAACCGCCACAGGCTCCACAACTAAAATATTGCAAGTGTCAGCCACCATTAAATGAATTTCATTTTGTAGCGTTTGCAGGGAGTTAAGCGTTGCTGACTCTTCCCTCGGATCTCCCCACAACCCTGTCGCAGCGTCCAATTTAAACCCCCGCTCCCCAGCACGTCGCAACCCGCAATTGAGCCGCCAAATATTTGCTGTTTCTCCATAGCAGAGTTTCAGCAACTCTCGACCATCAGCCGCCAATACTTGAGCTGATTCTTGTTTTTGATTCGCGTAGCGGAAGTGAGTTGTCAGATTGTAGCCATATTTAAGCCGTTCCTCTTCATCACAGGTAATGCGTTCCCGGCGGCGCGTAAACATAGTATCCATTGGCAGCACGCGGTTGAGTTTTGCCGAGTTGCCCCGGCGGTCAGAGATAATGTTGGTTCCGCAATTTTCGCAGGTGTCTCGCTGGAATTTGTCGCCTTCGTGGAAGTAGCCACAGTTGGCACACAAAGCCACTCGTTTGTAATCGAGTCCGCTAGCGGGAACTTTAGTTTTGGCAATTTGGAATTTGTTGCCCTCGTAGTACACAACGTTACTGGGCGCAAATTCCCGGATGGCGACACTGCGCGGTCGCGAAATAAATTCGCCACTTTCACCAGCAGGAACGTAAGCGCGGACGGGGAGGCGGGGAAAGTTAAACCCAGGCAAAAAGCCTTCGGAAGCCAAATAACGGTAGGGGTAAAATTCAAACTCGTTAGCACCCTTGCCTTTGTTAAATTGGCCCGTGAGTAAATCAATTTGTCGTCTCGCTTCCTTCTCTAAATTCTCAGCCTTCTGGCGTTCCTCTATCGTGCTTCCCCCTCTGGCTGAACGGTCGATCACGCGGCGAGCTTCTTCTAATTGGGTAAAGGCATCTTCGTAAAGTGTACGCCAGCGATCACACGCTCCGTCAAAAGTTTTTAAAGCATTTTCTAAAATAAATTGAATTCGGCCTGGTGAATACCAAGAACTGCGCGTTAAATCTTTTTGGCAGAAGGTATCGCCAAGAATAGTTTGAGCATCCACAACGCATTGCGCTAAAGTTGCCGATGTAAGCGTTAGCTGAGAGCGCAAATTTTCTTTTAAGGGATAGTCATCTTTCTCTAAATCTAAAACTCGATTCATAGAATCGCCCAAATCAGCCCCGGTACGCGCCAACCACAGCGAGTAAAGGTGAGATTGAATTAAATCCTGATTAGCTAATTCTAATTTCGGTGGCACTACTATTCCTGCTACCATTTGCTCTTGCCGTTTAAAGAAATATTGGTCGTGTCCGCTAACGGCAGATGCGTAAGTAATGACGAGAGCTTCTTGACCGCCACGACCGGCCCGACCGCTTCTTTGAGCATAGTTAGCAGGCGATGGGGGAACGTTTCGCAAATGCACCACGCTCAAGTCGCTGATGTCAATCCCCAGTTCCATTGTGGGTGAGCAAAACAGCGCTGCTAGCTGACCGTTTCGGAACTTTTCTTCCCGCTGCTGGCGGTTTTGATTATTGACTTGTCCTGTGTGTTCGCGCCCTTCCATAGTTTTTATGGTTTGGGCCGTGCGTGTGTAAAAGTTTTGAAAAAACTGATTGACTTCAACACCGTTTTGTGTACTTCCTTGCAAGCGTTTTGTTTTCAGGGGGTCAGCAGTAATTTGATTAATTTGTTTTGCTTGCCAAATCATGCAGTCAATTCTTAATTGTAGTTCATTCTCCTCTCGTTTTAAGTAACCAGAATCGCAGAGAATTTTGACTAAAGCTTCAATTAAGAACTTGTATTCAGACTCGCTTAAAGGAACATTTAACCAAGGCCAAGCGCGGAGAGATTTCAGGAAATTGCCGATTTTACTTTTTCCGGTGAGCTTGAGTTTGGCTCGTTCTCGTTTTTCACCGCTGACTAAAGTTGCCCAAGTTGCTTCATAAGTATATTCATAGGGGTCAATTTTCCAAGTTTCATTTAAAGCTTGGGCAACTTGTCGCTTAATTCCTTCTACATTTTCTGGTTGTAACAGGTCGGCATCAATGGCTAATTCTTTTCTCAGGTAATCGAGTAGCACTTTTGCGACAAAAAATCGCTGCTCTGGGGTAGCTTGCAGTAAAATTGGATGAGGATATTTTTGCCAAACTGTTGTGGAGGCACAAGTTTCCTGTAATTCTTCATATTCAATTTCTAATAAACCACACTGTTCTAAATTCGGCTGTACGATGCGCCAACCCCGGCGCAAGTCTTCATAAAGTCTGTATTCAATTAAAGCTTTAAAAGCTTCCTCATTTCGGCGTTTTCCTATACCGTATTCGGCAGTTTGTTGGGCATAATCTTCTTGAGATAGCCCCATTTGTTGGACAACTTCAACGGCTAGGTCGGTGTGCCTTAATTCTCCTGTTCTTTGCAGCGCTCCATTTAAACTTGCTCTTAAAAAACTGGTTTGTACAAAATCATTAAAATGTCCTGATTGTAAAGAAGCGTCTTGGCGATTGTCGGTAAAGCTGAGAATCTTGGCTGCTTCTGGCAGGATAGCTGCACTATTTTTTAATCGGCTGACAGTTGAAAGGCACAGTAATGTAGTTGCGGTACTGCGGCCTTCGCTACTGAGGCGGGACAGTTTGACAAATTCATTTTTTCTGCGATCGTGGACAATACCACAGTGCAAGCAAGTAAGGAAAGGTTTGGGAATAAACCAGCAGGTTGTTGGTGCAGAATCGGAATTTTTGACAACAACACTTGTAGTAACTCTGCCATCAGGATAAATGTAGAGCTTTGTAGGGATAAATCGGGCGTAGTCTTTTTTAGGGATGCGACCTTCTTTTTTAGTGTATTTGAACCATTGGTCGGGCAAACGGTCTTCATCTGCTGTTTCCCAGAGTTCCGGTTCATCTAAGGTTAAATATCCCTCTTGAATGTCGTCTTTGTCTAAATCTAAATCAATGGCGGTTGGCAGCAGCGGGGTTGCTGTATTGCGGTGAGAATCGTAGCGGACAGCATAGTAATCTTGACCGCATTCGCGACAGAAAACAAGGGGATATAAGAGGCGATTATTCGTGGTTGTGTATTGACCTTCAAGAGTGAGAAAACGCTGAGAATGGGGTTCTAGAGTCGTATAAACGCTACCACCTTGGGCGATGAATTGGTGCAGGCGAAAAGCTAAACCTTTGGTTTGACTTCCCCAGAGGAACATTTGCTGGAGGTGAGTCAGGCATTTCTCTGGGGAAATTTGGGTTTGTTCAGCTAAGCTTTGTGCACCGGATTGTAGGGAAATCGGGGTGCGTCGGACTAAATCGCCGCTTTCTTCTTCGGCTAGACCAAAATTCATTTCAATCCAAGCGCTTAAGGGGTGTTGTTTGAAGGTGTCTTCGGTTTGTTCGGATTCTGGGGGAAGAGGATTTTCTAAGCTTTGGCGCAGTTCGTTAATGTTAGGATAGGGGCGATTGATAGCTTTTTTTAAGGTTTCATCAATGACATTTTCGGGTTTGACTTCGACTCCGAATAGCTGGCTGGAAACGGTGGCAACGGCTTGGCGACGATCGTCGCTAGTGCCTTCGCTGGACATGGTGGCGGATGTGCCAATGCAAAGCAAGTTTTTGCCGCATCTTTGGCGCAATTTACGGATGAGTAAGGCAACATCTGCCCCTTGCCGTCCTCGATAGGTGTGTAGTTCGTCTAAGATCAGAAATTTCAGGTCGGGAGATGTTACTAATTTATCTTCGTAGATACGGGTTAACATTAATTCCAGCATCACATAATTAGTGAGCAGGATGTGTGGGGGGTCGTTTTGAATTTCGCTTTTTTTACTATTGCTTTCTTGGCCGGTGTATTTTTCAACGCGGATGGGACTGTCGGGAACTTTACTAAGAAATTTTTTGAATTCTTCGGCTTGGGAATTAATCAGGGCATTCATGGGGTAAACTAAGATTGCCCGGACGTTTTTGATTTCTGGATTGCGTAATAGGTCATCAATAATTGGGACAACGTAACTGATACTTTTGCCGGAACCAGTGCCAGTAGTGAGAACGTAGGGTTCTTGGCGAGAGGCGCTGCGGAATGCTTCTTCTTGGTGTTGGTAAAAGCGAAAACGGGAGAAATATCGATCGCACTTTGGGTGTAGAATTCCTTCGTTGATGAGAGTGGTGATTTCTGCACCGGATTGATAGGCAGGGTTAAGTTGAATTAAGGGGTTCGGCCAGAGTTGCCCTTTGTCAAGCTCTTGGTTGACGAATTCTCTAACTCTGATGTCGCGGATTTTTAGAAAGCTTTCGATGTATTGGCGGTAGTCGTCGATGACTTCATTTCTGAGTTGGAAGATGTCTAGGAATTGTTGGGAGTGGGGAGTAGGGAGTGGGGAGTGGGGAGTAGAGAGTAGGGAATTTGGGGTTTTTCCTAAACGTTGATTGATGAAATTAATTAATTGTTCTTTTAGGGTTTCGTTGAGGGTTTCGGGGTTAAAGATTTCTGATAAATTAGTGGAATCCCAGTCTGGGGGGATGTGGGAAAATAAAGCGGTAATTTGTTCTGATGTGAGGGATTCGATGCTTGTGCAATCGAGGGTTGCTAAACCTTGACCGATGAAGGTGCTGGTAGCGGCGATTGCTACTTCATTTTGTTGCAATAAGTCTTGAAGTTTGATGGGGATTTTCATACAGAAGCCTTGATTAGTTGAGAACGACGCTGTTTGACAATTTCAGGAATATATCGGTTTTTGTCATCTTGTCCTTGAAATCCTAAACGTTCATAAACCATCCCCCCAATACCAGGAATTACTTCTCCTTCTTGAGTGCGTTCGTCATCTTCAGCAAAGTAGATAAATTGGAATTTATCGTAAATATTTTTGTCGAATTCATTTTTAAGCTTTTCTTGCGCCGTGTGATACATGACAGGAGCAACAATGATAATATTATCTGGTGTAATTGTTTGGATTAGGTTAATTAGGTTAGTTTTTACTACGCAAGCTCCTGAAATAATGGATTTAATGACTATTAAATAGTTGACATCATTGAGGGTTTTTTCCTGGTATTTTTTGATGATGGGTGCGGCTGTCAAATCTTCGATTTCAAAGGGCGAAAATCTTTGATTCCAAAAGCAAGCAAAAGCAACTGAATCGAGATGATTTTCTAGTTGGGTTAATACTCCTCTGGCTAAAAAATCAGCATCTTCAACTGTAGAGGCGAGGTAGACACTTTTCTCTTTATCTATTTTTGTCAGTAGAGCATCACCTAAACTCATCCCTAGTTTAGTCATGGTTTCTTGATATTGTTGAGCCTCAATACTTTTGTCTGCTAAGGTATCAAGTAAAGAGCGAATATGATTGTTAATGAGGGATGAGTATTTTCTGGTCATATTAAAAACGTCTCTAACTGCTCGAAGGAAGTTGGGTTATTTTTCTTAATCAGTTCTTGAAACCGCCTAAATCGGTCAGTGTCAATACTGTAGGGCAATGTCCCCTCTTCCAGTCCATCTCTATAGCTCCAATGTAGGAAACCTTTAGTCAGATTATACGAGAAGTTGTCTATATTACTTAAAATATTTTCTACTTGGGGGTCAAGTTGTAATTCTTGGCTGAAAGAACGGATATAAGAGGGGTTTGACTCCTGAGCTTTCTTGAGGACATTGATGAGGGAAACGCCAGATTTATCACTGCATAGCCACGCGCCTAGTAATACCGTCACGACACACTCTATCTTGTCTGGGGCGGGTTTTTCAAATGCTGATAAATACTCTATCGCCTCTCGAAAAGCTGGTTGTTGTGCGAGAATTTTTATTAAGTTTGGTTCCGGTGGAAAGTAGATAACTTGACTGTATGATTTAATGTTATTAGGAATATTTTGATTAAGCGCTGTACATAAGGTCTGAGCAGAAACTACTAGGTAAAGATTGGAAGTTTTAGAATGGGCTAAATTTAACTCTTGTTGCTTTGCAAAATCGTCGGTTATAGATTTGAGTTCCTTTCCCCAAGTTACGTTTTTGCTGTTTTTTAACTGGTAGTGATTGAAGATATTGCTGGTGGCAAATTCAATGAGTAAATCATCAACGAAGGCGGGAATCTGGGTAGAAAATTTTATTAATTCATTTCCTTCGATGACCCTCTTTAATAATAAAGCCAGTTGATAGACCGTGAAATTAGTTTCATAATCACTTCCTTTTTGATTGCTAGTACCTCCTTGATTTTTATTTCTTAAATAATCAAGAGCTTCATCGCCAAAAAGGTTTTTAATTTGTTCTTCTTTGTACATTTTCCCCTGTTTTTAGTAACTATTTAAGCTGCCTAAGTTTTACCAAATGAATGAAAGGTCTAAAACAAATCCGGGTAAAACATCTTCTCCTAATAGCGTTGTTGGATTATCTAAAATTTCTTTTTCTCGACCAGGGCGGTAAATTTCAACTTGGCGGTTTTTGCGGTTGATTAACCAGCCTAAACGAGTGCCATTGTTAATATATTCTTGCATTTTTTCTTGTAGGGGTTTTAATGGATCGCTGGGCGATCGCAATTCTATGACAAAATCGGGGCAAATTGGCGGAAATTTCTCTTGCTGTTCGGGGGTGAGCGATTCCCATTTTGCTAAGGGTATCCAAGCTGCATCAGGAGAAAATTTGGCACCATTCGGCAGTTGAAAACAAGTAGAAGAGTCAAAGACAACGCCTAATTGAGTTTGCCTATTCCACAAGCCTAAATCTAGGTTAATATCAGAGTTTCGTTTTCCAGTTCCTCCTCCGGTAGGTGGCATGATAATTAAGTCTCCTTTGGATGTACGTTCAAGTTTTAATTCGCGGTTGGCGATACAAATTTGATAAAATTGCTCATCGGTGATGGGGGCGGTTTCTGGATTGTTTAAAATTAATGGGGTCATGTTTTTTATCTCCTTGTACGTAATGCAGTGTAAGATAGCGCAAACAGCGCTAGTACGTACCTATTAAAACCCTAACATATCCCACGCGGCCAATACTAACCGCTGGGTTCGATACTCCCCATATTTCTTAGTCTCACTATTCTTTAACACCCGGAAGGTTTCACTGGGGAAGTCGGGGCCGTAAACATCACTTGGATCTAGTACATAACGCAGTTCGTCGCGGGTGAGTCCGTAAAGTTGGGCGTAATAAGCGTCTAATTCGGCGCGTAAAATGGCGCGGCGTTGTTCATTCCAAATAAACGGCGGGCCGTCATATTCCATGTCTTGCGCGAAGGGTTGCATATCCCAGGCTGTATAGACGAGTTCTAATACTCTGTCGCTGATAAATTTGATGTCTTTTGGGGTGTACCAGTCGGGGGGAATGATAGGGAGTTGGCGAACAACATAAAAGCTGAGATTTCCGCCACTTGCTTTTTGTTTAGCAACATAATCAAAAATTAAGGCATTAAAGTTAGCAACTAGCGCACTCATTTTATAAGGCTCTTGATCAGAAAAAATTAAGGGCATAGAGTGACCAACGCCAAATCTAGGAAAAATAGTGAACCTTACACTCCTTGAATCTGCTACAGCGCTTATAGCATTGCGAAAACCAATCAACCATGAAGACTTCCAGAATGCTGGAAGTCTTGCTTCAACTTCTTTTAGAGGTACCCAATATCTTGGAAGAATAACCCAATTAGGCTTGATAAGCTGCTCTAAGGTAGCTTCATTTGTACGAGGACGGGTTCCATACATATCCTCTGGTGGAATACCAGCAAAAGTAGCCTGACGATGATTAAAAATATCTGTAAGTTTGGCTTCATATAAAGGAATATATTTTTCTTCTTCTTTTTTCATGAAGTTGTTCTCAAGAGTCCATCCTTCTTCTTCAAGTTGGTTTTTTTTACGAAAAAAAGTTGAGGAATCATTAGCCATGTGAAACATAGCAGAAAACTTAATTCCCCACTTATTTTGTTGTAATTCTACATTTTCAAGTACAGGGAATCGCAAGTATATTTTTTTTATTAAAATAACATCTTCTGTAGTTCTAAGTATTGGAAGATTTAATGTGTTAGGATTAAGTAGTTTTATTTCTTCAACTGCCAAATTGTAGACTCTTCCAGGCTTCCTTAAATCATCAATTTTCCATAATTGAGCGGCTATGTTAACTTCTTTAACGGCGGTTTTAGAAATAGTTAATAAAGAAAATGAATGGGTACTTTCTAAAGCTCGAAAAATATAGCCTCGGTTGGTAAAATCATAAAAACTAACTAGCGAACAAGCTTTAACTAATTCTTGAATAAAATTTTTAGTAGAATCATCAGTAGCAATTCCTGGTGGGATTATACACCCACTACAACCTTTTCCATTGATAAGCATCCAGTTGATTTCAGCAAACACAGCATAAGTATTAAAATCACCAACAGCAGTTAACGGAAAATGTCCCGATTTTCGGATAAATTTACTCTGTGCCTCCGCATCATGTTTCGCATCCTCAAACTCTTGTATCAATTCTGGTTTAATTTTAGACAAGTGTTTAATCAGTGATTCACGTTCTGCTTTATTAGCTTTGGCAATTTCCACACTTCGAGAAGCAAAAAACTCCTTTTCCTGTAACTTAATTCTCTCCCAAGGTGGATTACCCAAAACACAATCAAACCCACCAACTTCAAAGACTTCAGGAAACTCTAACGGCCAATGAAAAAACCGCTTATCTTCCGCCAACTGATTTGCTGCTTCCACAACCATTTGCGTTATTGAATTCCCCTGCAACAACTGACTTAACGCCGCAGTTGTCGGTAACAACTGTAAATTCAGTTCGGTTATAGGCATAAAAAATGCCGCTGTCCACAAATTACACGCCGAATAATCACGCCACCATCTGACATTATTCTGACTGTGAGTTTGTTGATATCGCGCTTGTTTTTGTTTGACTTCTGCCGCTGTAGTTTCCGGTATGTCTCCCAAATCGCGCCAATTCGCAGCATATTGATTCCGTTCGGTTTCTAAATAAACAAAATTCAAGAAAGGTAGACCACTTTCTATAGCTTGGCGGTCTTTTTTATTGCTTTTTTTTAATTGACTTGCTAAAGTTTTATTATCCCCCGTTACAGGCTTAAACGCCTCATCCGGTATCCCTTCATCCAAACATTTTATATCTAACACTCCCACCAAAGAATTACCGCACTTAATTCTGTGATCTAAAAAATTTAATGGCAAACCTTTAGAAAACCCTTCAATCCACAGCGCCACCTTACACAAATCAACAGCAAACAAATTTAAATCAACCCCATAAATGCAGTTTTGAATGGCATCGCGCACAGCAATCCGCAACTCATCCGGTGTCGGTTGGGCGCCACCCGTTCTAACTTTGGCTAATTCCCTACCGATTCTCCGCGCTGCTGCTAATAAAAAATGACCGGAACCACAAGCCGGATCGCATACTTTTAAACTCAACAATGCTTTTTCAGTTCGTTCTCGGACTGTAGCCTTATCTTGCGCTGTTACCGAACCCTCACGGAACCCTTCAATGCAACTACGAATCTTATCCTCTATAACAGGTTCTAAGGCACTTTTAATTAACAGTCCTACTAAACCGGGTGGCGTGTAATAAGAACCCGTTGTTTTTCTCTCTGTACCTCCTACTAAAACAAACTGATGAATCCCATCTCGGCGCAGAAATTGCGGGTGAAAATCTAGCAAGCTTTCGTAGACGCTTCCCAACTCTTCCACATCCAGTGCTCCATAATTCACCCGTCGCAATTGCCCCTTTTGTTCGTATAATGACAACTCCCGAAGAGCAGACAATAAATCGTGATTATCTAAAGCGCAATTATCTAAGTCTTTCAAAGTCTTTGAACCAAACAAATCCCCATTCAAAGGAGATAATCCCAACAATTCTCCTCGCCAACTTTCATCAAACAAACTAAACGTTACCCGCAATCCCTGCCAAATATCTTGGAACCCCTCGCGCCGATAACTAGGGCGTTCTGCTAATAACCGCAACCGTTCAATACTGTAATACTCTCGATAAATTCTTGCTTTTTCTTCATCTTCTCCGGCTAACAGCAAGTTACGCGATTCCGCCACCATCAAAAACAATAACCTATAAATCAATAATAATAATAGCCGATAGAAATCCGTCTCTTTTAATAAATTATCTTCAATCAACTTCCGCAACTGCTGGTTGCTGGAATGCTGCACAAATCCTGTCCCCAAGCGGGAAATTGCCCTTTCCACTCCATCCCGGAGGCGATCGCGTACTCGTCCCCCCTGCTGAATCGCCTCTTGGTGGTAAAATTCCAACAGACACTTATCTGCATCATCTATTCCCAGTGGCAACCGAGAACGGTGAAACAAGCGGTAAAATAACCCAAACTCCGCAAAATTATCCCCGTTAAGGATTTGCTCCAAATCAAACTCAATATAAGTTAATCTTGTCATCAAAGACGAATCCCGCAATAGTCGCCACTGCAACCCATTCGTGACAATTCCCCATAAATGTTCTGTGCGGTTCAAATACTCCTGCATCAACGCATGGGCGGACAACCTGGGCATTCCCGCAGGCGGTTTTTCTTCCAATCTCACCCGACAGCCAATAATATGAATAGGCGGTTTATTTTCTCCAGCTTCTACTCGGTGAGAAATAGCATAAGTTTGACTTTCAACTACCTCTGCTTTTGCTTGATAAATGGGTTGGCATCCCAATAATTCTAACAGCGGTATTGCCCAATATTCCCGCGTTAAGCTTGTTGCTGCATCCTTTGAATCTAATCGCGCTAACCTGCGCTGAAAGGCGATCCAAAATGCTTTAGCATCTCCCCAAACTACCGCAATTTCATCTTCTAACTTCTGCGTTTTTGGTAAACCAAAATCTACGGCATTCTGCCCTTTTATATCCCCCAACAAAAACTCCGTGGTTAAGTCGGGGGCGATTAAATTACCTTCTATTGAAATTCCAGAAATAGTTAGAGAAACCATAGGGTATGTAGTAGCACTTCAGCGGATTTTTAGATTGATACGTAGTTGGGTTTCAGCCCTTAATTTATAAATACTGGCAAAGACAGCGCAACTACCTACCTTAAGGTGGCTGCAAAATATAAACGCCTAAAATATCCATCGGTAACTGAGGAATTACTTTCACTTGCCCTTCCTTCGTCATTGCCCTGACGCGCCGATGTGACTCCGATAAAATACCCGCCCTTTCCCTCCCCATTTCTGTTAAATTTGCCTGTAAATCTCCCAACCGAGATAGCAACCTTTCCACCGCGGCCTTTTTTCTTTCGATTGGCAAATCTCCTGCGGGTTCTACCTCCTCTAATAGAGTCAAAATTTCTTCCTCAGACATCCATTGCGGTTGCGCGGGATTCCCGCGAAAACCCCGCACCAAACACTCCTCAGCCAGCAAAGTCACGCCCGCTTCGTGACTGCGGGAACTCTCCAACAAATGCCGCAACCTCAGCAGCAAAATCACCGTTGGTTGCTGCACTGATTTCGTAACAGTAAACCCACACCGAGACGCTGCCGATTCGTGTAAATTCTCCAGAGACCCTTCTAATAAATGCTGTGCTAAACCTTCAACAATGGCGTGATTTCTGCCAATATATTCTACCCCCGCTGGTGCAGGTGAATCAAAGGTAATTGTCCGAGGCTTATCCCCAATTAAAGACACTAAACACGAAGGAATACTTGGCAAATACCAGCCATTTTTCTTTTTTATTAAAGAAGTATTCAAACGCTCGCAAGCTGACTTGACAAAACGCGCCACATCTGCTGCACTGCCTAAAATCGAATCGGACTCAATTAACTCTCGTTTCACATCTGTCGGTTCAATGCTTCTTTGAGCAAACCGAGTTCGATTGAGCTTTTGTTTGTCAACTGCTCTATCCCACTGTTGGTGCAATTCTGTTATAGGAGAAGTTTCCTCTTTCAAAAGGTCGAACAAACTCAATTGATAATACTCGCTAGTTGATTTTTCAAACAGCGATTTAAACACAGCTTCTTGCACCGCTGTACTATCCATTGGTACGGGAACTGTCACCCCTAAAGTTTTGTGAATTGCCACAGCTTTACGAATTAAAACCTCTAAGACTGCCCCATCTACAGGGTTGTCTTGCCCGTAAAGCAAAATACATTTAACTACTGGCGCTGTTTGTCCGTAGCGATCGATTCTACCCTCCCGTTGTTCTAATCGATTCGGGTTCCAAGGCAAATCATAGTGGATGGCTCCGGTAAAATGTTCTTGTAAGTTCAAACCTTCACTCAAACAGTCAGTAGCGACTAATACTCGCTGCGGATACGCCATCAATTCGGCTAACCGGACTTCCCGCTTATCTTCTGAATCTTCACCGCTAATTGCAATCACGCGAATATCGCTATTTTTTTTACTCTCTAAGTCTTGCTTTAAAGCCTCAGCAACATAATTAGCTGTCGCAATATATCGGCACCAAATAATCGGATTTAAACCTGCTTGGAGAAGTTCTTTTACCAGGGCTATAACTTTTTGTAATTTTACATCTTTTTCCCCTTTTAAAGCCTCTGCTTGCTTGACAAAATCTCGTAGCTTTCGTTTTTGAGAATCTTTTAAGGTTGTTTGTCCCACATCCACCACGGCCGTAGGAGAAGCGTCTGCAACTTGCTCTCCTTCTGTAGGATCACTTACATAACTGGCAGCTAATTCATCATCCCACAATTCCTCTAATTCCTCAGTTTTTACTTCCGCATCACGGTTTCTTACCTGCCTGGATAGAGTAGCAATTGCTGCTGCTGGAGATGACATCACGCAGCGGATAATTGCTAAAGCTGACCAATATCGACCCCGTTTTTGGGCGTAACTCAAACTGTCGTCAACTCCTAGCACTAATCCCTTAGCAAAATCAAAAACGTTATCGAATAAGTGACGATAATCAGTAGATAATGGATAAGCTAATTCTAAAGATTCTCTCTGCGGAAATGGCGTTTCGTTGTCCAACCACTGGCGGACATCCACCCGCCGTCGCTGGATAAAATGATTGGCTAGCTCAATGCGTTCTTTTTCGGTGAGGATTTCTAAATTAAATTGCTCAAATTTAGGGTTTAGCAAACCTAATAAAGACAAAAATGCTGCTTCAATCCCACTGTGGGGAGTAGCTGTCAGTAACAGTAAATGGCGGGTGGCTTTTTCGGCAATGGCTTTTATTAATTCATAGCGCTGCTGACCTATCGCTTTTTGTTGCTGGGAATTAGTGCAGGTGTGGGCTTCATCAACAATTACTAAATCTGGGCAATGAGTGAGGAATACAGCGCGGCGACGTTCTGATTTAACGTAGTCTAAACTAACAATTATGTGTGGGTAATAGCTAAAAATATGGCTGTCGCCAGTGGGTAATGCTCGCTCTAATTTGGAGGCAGTGCCTGAACGAATGACGGCCGCATTGATGTGGAATTTTTGCTTGAGTTCTCGCTGCCATTGATCGCATAGTTGGGGTGGACAGAGAATTGCTAGGCGCTTTACTTCCCCCCTGTCTAAGAGTTCGCGGGCAATCAGTCCTGCTTCGACGGTTTTGCCAATGCCAACATCATCAGCCACTAGCAGTCGCACAACCGGCAGCCGCAACGCCATCAATAGGGGTACTAACTGGTAGGGACGGGGACGCACGGACAGTCTGCCCAGACAGCGAAACGGGCCAGCCCCACTTCGCAAGCTCAACCGGGTGGCATCGAGGAGAAGTTGGGCCGCAGCGTGGTCTTGAATGGTGCTGGCGTTGGGTGCGGGAAATTGGGCGGGTTCAATAGTTTCTAGGTTGAGGCGGGTGTAAATGCCACAAATTTGGTCTTCATTTCCGCTTAAGGGACGCAGGCGAATCAAGTCGGGCCTGTCGGAAGGCAACACCACCCACTGGCGATCACGACAAGAGACGATAGAACCGGGGGGGGTGATAGCTGTCATTTTTACTCTTGGGAACCCACTAACAGTTTAAGCATTTTGGTGTCGCAAGGAAAGCCGATCGTCCGCTTAGAGATTGTCCCATCATCACACCATACCATTAGAGCGATCGGCTACCTTTTATAAACTTGCCTCTTTTCTTGTGCAAGCTTACAGGTTTATTAGGTGCAGCTTCCTACTAATTACTTATGTGGCATTCTAATTTCTTATGTCACCCTATCAGAGTTCCTGCACCGCACATATTCTTTCCAGGCAGCTAAGACTGGATGCAAGCTGACATCGTGCGGGTTCTTTAGGAGGTACTGAAGGACGTGCGGGAGTAAAGGCGATCGCTTCCACGTCCTTCCACGATAACTCCATCCACTTAGGGGTAATGAAGTTTTCTAGCAAAAGTTTTTTATGTTTTCCAGCATGACTTTATAACTCTCAACAGCAAATCTTACCCTAAGCCAAAGTTTAACTATTTAAACACGCTATAGCTATAAACACCCGAACTGCCATCGCCCTTCCACAACTTGCCGACTTCTGAATCGCCGCATTAAGAAATACCCCCGACGGATGCAGCAATGCAGTATTTGCGGCAAACTCTCAGACGTGGACATAATCGCGCTTATTATGAAAATAGAAGGCACGGCTAAACAAAGCTCAAGAAAATCTGCGATGAGCTCTCCACCCTCAGCATCAAAACCCTAAGTGCTGCACAGCCCGTCGCTTCGTTTCTTCGCCCCGGCGATCGTACTTAGCTGTTGTCACAGGAGAGGCGTGACCTGCCAACTTTTGCACTGTTACGATATCGACTCCAGCATCGAGGAGGTCTGAGCAAAACGTCCGCCTGAAATCGTGAGGCGAGAAAGAATCCACTCCGGCGAGTTGAGCCCGTCGCTGCAAAATCTTCAAAACGCCATCGTCCGTCATCTGCCGAAATTGAATTTCTCCTCCCTTACGGATGGGAAAAAGCAGCGGCCCTGGCGCTTCTCCCCTCAAATTGAGCCACTTTTCTACCAAGGCGATCGCCGGTTCTGAGATATAAACTGTTCGGTATTTCTTGCCCTTACCCTCTCTAATTTCCAACGCTCCCGTAGATAGGTTGAAATCTGCCACATCCAGATTGACTGCTTCAGCGCGGCGAATTCCACCCCCACGCAAGATAGCAATCAAGGCTGCATCTCGAACATCAACGGTACTCTCGCCAGAGCAGCTTTGCACCAGCGCTGCAATTTCATCCGGGGATAGCGCCCGCCCCCTTGGTTTTCCCGATTGCTTGACGCTTCTCACGTCTACCGCCTTGCTGTAATCCAGGGGGTCGATTAAATCTAACCGCAAAGCTTCCTTGAGTACCCGCCGTAGGGCGCATAGCATTTGATTCACCGACGCCGGGGCGTACTGTTTCTCCAGAACCGAGCGCAGCGCTGCCGTGTGCTTGTAGCGCAAGGCGGCCCAATTCAACGTCATCCGGTCGCACTCCGAGCCCGCCAGCAACTTCGCCATGATGTCTAGCGCCGCCGCCATCGTTGCCTTCGAGCGATCGCTTCCCAAACTGTCAAGGTACACCGCAGCAGGATGCAATGCCAGTGGCACCGGTGCCTGCAACTTCAAGGTTTCCGGCTGTTGCTCTTCAAGTAAGTTGAGCATTTACTCTTTCAAAGTGTGGTTATAAATACTAATTTAGACTAACGAAGACTTGCCTTTATCCAAAATTTACCTCTCAAAAGAGTCGCCCGAAGCTGCACCTGGATGTTGGTTCTCGCCCAAGGCAGAGGCTATTAACAAGCAATATTGTTACAATTATTCATCTAGCGGGTGCATCTTCAAACCTGCTTTGAGGAGAATTGAAGGGCGATGTGGCTTAAATTTGGTGTTGCTCTCAGTGGCGAACTGATGAGCATTGATGAGGTTGTGCGCGGAAAAACTCAGCTAACTTGTCTCTACTGTGGCGGCGGATTGACAGCAAAAAAGGGTTCGGTGAAAGAACATCACTTCGCGCACACGCTCGGAAAGTTGTAAACCAGTCTCGCAGCGGATTAAAACCAAAGCGTTTCCCTCGCTTCCCCTCTATGATAATTTCAACATCCAGCTTAAGGGTGAGGAATTGGAGCAACTAAAAGTGCTGTGGAAAGAGTACGGCGCACAAAATTACGGCATTCCCAAAGACTTGGTAAACTTTCGGTGGCAGTTGAAAGGATTGTTGGAATCAGAGGGCGATCGCACTTATCAGTTTACCGACTTGGGTAAAATCCCCGTCGGCGCGCTTCCCCTGGCGTTGTTCAACCAAGTCCAAGAACCCTTGCTGCTATCAGAGTTAATGAAGTTAGAAGGCTCTGTAGAGATTGCCGAAGCTGCGGCGTTATCTTGTTTGGACGAACGGCGGGCTGATTTGCAGATTTATCGAGCGCAGCTTCGTCGGATTCTGGTGAATTCGCTCTATTTTCTGGAGGTCAAAGCGGACGGCCACTGCTTCTATAAAATTGGGGTGACAACTCGATCGATCGAGGAAAGAATCGCCGAAGTGCAGCGGGATGTGAAAGCGCATTACTCGGATGTGGTTGTCAATTTGCTGGGACTGTGGGAACACCGGGGGAATGTGGAACTGTACTTCAAACACCGATATCAACCCTTTAACTACCGCATTGGTAAGCTGACTGAGTATTTTCAGTTTCCTAATGTTAAGACTATTTTGAATGATTTGTACGGGATAGAAGCCAAGGTGTTAAGTGAAGTTGAGCGGGATGTACTCCTCCACTAATCTCGCCACTGGATAATATTCTTAGTATTTACTACCCTAATTTAAAATCTTACTGTATGAGTTCACCTCTAAAGCTTCTATAGTTTGGAATAAAAACTGTCACACTACCTTCTAGTTGCTGTTTTTCATCCAACTTAACAATTATCAGAACCGCAAAGTTGGCTCCTACAGTAGAATCTTCAACAATTTCCCACATTGTTTGATAATCAGTGCTACTGGGTTCAGTGGAGTAGGATGGATGGGAATGCCACTCCCCCAAATAGTTAAAACGAGTAAATTGATTATTTGTATTCTGGAAGAAACTCTGGAGTGGACGCAGCACTATTAAAGGCATTCGCAAAAAAAAAGCAGTTGTTCCCACTTGTGATTGAATAGTCAGGTCTTTCACACGGTAAACTCCAGGTGATAGATATTCGCCCATCAAGATGCCGCCTATCTCTTTGCTACCTGCTTTTTTCAAAGCTTTAATCAGTTTTTCGGCAATGTCTTCAGGAAGGTGGATATTCATCGCGTGCTTACTCCAGCAATCCTTTCAGGAAATCGATTACTTGGTTTTTTACAAAATCAGACGCTATATCATTGTTTTTTTCCGGGGCAAAATTGCTAGTATCTATCGGAATTGTATGAAAAGGAGCGTGAAAAATCCATCCTTTCTGCAAACCAATCACATACATTGAGTAAGGAAATAAAGATATTTCTTTTGATAAAACTGTGTCGAGCGCTAAATGGGTAATATGGCTAGCAATGATGCTGACTTCCGCATCAGATGCTTCCAGAATCAAGCCTTCCTGGTTTTCCAAACGATAGGGTTCAGACGAAATCGTTGGAAGTGGAACATCCTGCACCGAAAGAAACTCATAAAATGCAGCACGCATCCCTTGCGGATCAGGATCTTGTCTAGGACGGCTGCGGGCAACTATTCCTCCAATACCACCAGCAAAAACTTCTCCCCATAGCAGCGATTTGAAAAAGTTTTTGGCAACAAATGCGAGTAAGTTAAATACCCGTGGATTTGCGGTTGCATCAATAATCAGATCGCATTTATTTAGCTGGCACAGAACATGATCCAAAGCTGAACTGGTTTCTTGTCCACCCACTTTAATAGTTGCAACATCAACTTGGGCATTTTCGGAAATGCAGGATATCAAATGAGCAACAGCGTGAACCTTATACTCTCCGACATTTCTCCAATCCAAACTGTGGCGGCAGATGTTATCGGGCAGAAAAATATCTTCATCGACCAGATAAAACTTCCCAATTCCTGTACGTGCTAGAGAAAGAGCCACTTTACTGCCAATTGACCCTAAACCGACAATACCAACAGACTTATCAGGAAGAGACTGAAGTTCCGCCGAT
This sequence comes from Microcoleus sp. Pol11C3, assembly GCF_036701485.1. Taxonomy (NCBI): domain Bacteria; kingdom Bacillati; phylum Cyanobacteriota; class Cyanophyceae; order Oscillatoriales; family Microcoleaceae; genus Microcoleus; species Microcoleus sp. Pol11C3. Next base: position 22,732 of record NZ_JAUBQW010000043.1, read on the forward strand.
ACTCGCGGGTTAGCAATGGTATGGGAAGAGCAAACTAAAGTCACATTAGACAAAGCATCCTTGTCAGCAGATATTTTCAAAAAGCAATGAATTTGGTCTGTTGCATCAGTCAGCAGAATACAAAACAAACCCTGGCTAGCATATTCTGACCAGATACTATCCACTCCTGTCAGGTTGTTAGATGAAGAATTTCCTTGTTTCAAAATGGTTTCTAAATCATATAAACTTTTTATCTGCTTCAACTGCTCAGGGTTGTACTGGGTTTTACAAAAAAAGCCTTTCTTTGTTGTGTAATCCATTTTGGTAGGAATTGAAGCATCATACCAATCAGGATATCCCTCCCCAGGTTTAAATCCTTGAATAAATATTACTAATGACTCACTCTGCCACTGTATCCAGCAATTACTCGATCCCATAGTCAAGGATGGCAATTCCGCAAGATAAGCTTTACCTTCTTCAGCAAGATATCCTCGGAGATAACTAGCTCGCAGGATCTGACCTGTAGAAAGCTCGTGTTGCACAGGGACAATATGCTGTTCCCCAATTCCGTGGGGATTTTCTGTGCTAAGAAGGGTATGGGCACTCTCCAGAACTTGCGCTCCTGTCAGATTGAAATGCCATGTATCGGGTCGCCACTCTAAGCAAAGAGCCCCACTTAAATACTGATGGTCAGACCATCGTTCCTGAGAATTTTGAGGATATATTTCAGGTGGAACCGCAGGAAAGAGTACAGGATAAACCATCTTCACAGCGTAATCAAAACTGTGGGCATGGATAATTGCTTCAACAGCTAATTTGTCTTTATCAACAAATGTCCAATGCGATCCCTTCAACCAGTGAACGCTACTTTCAAGCTCGTTGATCGCATCTCGCTCTTTTAGCAACCTCTGTAAATCTCTAAAAAACCAAATATCACTCACGCAAATCCTCCCGGCTTTTTCGGCATGACAGGACGATTGGGAAAGGTCAAGGCTGACGCAGTGAAGGCTGTTTGCAGCAACTTATCGGCTGCGTCCTTAAATAAGTCACAGGGGAATCGCTCTGCGCCAAAATGCTGTTGCCACGCTCTACAGGCATCTCTCTGGGGTAGTGCTTTTATGTAAAGGATGGAGAAAATTGAGGCGGTTGAACTTTCAGCATTCCTAATCGGATTTGGTAATTGTAGTCATGAATGAAGTTCCAAATAGCACCCTTGTGATTCTCCAACTTTTTAGAAAACGATAACGTCTTCCTGACTAATCGCGAAATTCGTTGCCTGAGAGTATTGTTCAATCGTTCAATGTAACTGGTTAATCCGCTTTCCTTGCCGACGGACTTATGCCTTTTACTTGGTAAAACTACGGCATAGGCTTCCCAGTGATCGGTATAAATCTTGGCACATTGGCGATAGACACTTGGTAGTGAATCCCATAATGCAAGAGCCGATTTCGAGGAGCGGTCTCCAATATGACATCCGATCACTTCCCGAGTCTTGGTATCCATTGCTAACCAGACCCATTGTTTATTCCCTTTGTTGTCTACAAAAGACCAGAGTTCATCCATTTGGACTGTGTGTTTTCCAATTTCTTTCGGAATGACTGTGGCTTTGAGTTCTATTGCACCGTACAAGTGGTTCACATAATTTTGGAGCCAGCTCTGGGAAACGCCCATGACTCGGGCAATACCAGCCAGGGAAATCCGCTCCAACAGAAGTAACTCAATTTTTGCCAAAGTGTCGGTGTCTTTGGGTGCCCACTGAGGATTTTCGACAAACTGCCGACCACATTCGCGACATTTGTGGTTTTGTTTTCCCCGACGAGTCATCCCATTTTTCATCACATCGTCAGAACCACAAGTGGGACAAATTAGATAGGGTTTCATGATGAGACTCCTCAAAAGACTGGACATAGAGGTATTATCCTCCATCCTTTACATAAAAGCACTACCCCGCTGCTAATTCCAGCATATCTAGGTCTGATTGCTTTATTTCTCGTTGTTTGGGGTCTTGTTTTCCTTTATGACTTGGACTAGCTCTTTTCCAAATGATCCCTTTTTTTTTAGTACCCGTCTTAGTCGGTCGGGACTTAATTTAATAGAGCGCTCTTTTTCTAATTTATCAGCTAATTGAAAACTGTTATATGTACGTGGTTCTTTTTTTAAGCATTCTGACAAAAACTCTATATCTTCTTCTTTCCATTTGGCTTTTACCCCTCGACCTGGTTTTTCCCAAAGGCTTTCTATACCAAATTCTTCCCATTTATGTAAGACTGCTCTCACTGTTTGTGAAGCCCAGTTAAAGTGAGTAGCTATTTTCTCAACATACCAGCCATTTGCGTTTAACCTGATTACTTCTGCTCGATCTTTGACTTTTTGTGGTACTTTCGCCGTTCTCAGATTAAATAGGGTTTTGTCTTGCTTTTGAGTCAGAAATACTCTTAATCGAGCGCCCATATATTAATTACCTCACTAAAGCTATACCTTTCTTTATGTATCTTAACATAGTTTTGTTTTTTTTCGCCGACCTACTTACCATCTCTACATAGATTGCCCTCCGCATGGTCGTATTTGAAGATAAATGGTCTACCATCGGTTAAGGAAAATGCGGGGATGCACAGCAAACACCGAGAGTCTGAAATAGTTTGCTCTCCAAATATTTCTTGTAGCACCCTCTTCAACTCTCTATTATCGTACTTGCTTCTTAGGAAAAGTTGCTTAAGCGAACTTAGAAAGGTATTTTGCTGCGGGAAAATTTGCTTGCCCCGGCTGTAGTATAAATTGCTCATCAGGCTAGCAGGAATGTTTAAAGATAAGGCTAAAGCAAGCAAACCTCCTGTTGATGTACCGCAAATCATGTCAAAGTAATCAGAAATGTGACAGTTAAATCTCTCCTCAAAATGTTCCAAAATTTTGGCTGAATACAGTCCCTTAATTCCTCCTCCGTCAATCGATAGAACTTTGAATATCGGTGACCCTGAATCGTTTAGCTTATAAGATTGAACCATATTTTAGTAGTTGGCTGTTTCTGCTTAAATGAATACTAATTACCCGCTCTATTCGGCAACTTTAACATCATAAATCAGTAGCTTAGTGCTGATTTTTATACGGAATAGTGTTTGTACCGCAGACGGTTGTAAACCGCTGTATAGTGCCAACTTATCCAGCTTAGTGAGTAGCTCGACAATTGCCCATGTTGGATAACCGTACTCTGGCTGGGCGGTATTTTCTAATCCATCTTTTTTTCTAGCCGTTAAAATTTATTTGTTTGTTTATTTCTAATAAAGAGTAACTAGGTGCAGCATCTACGATTTTTTCACCCTTAAAATATCGTTTAGCTTAAAAAACAGGTATGCACATCTCCCATTTCCAGTTATTTAACTACAAGTCTTTTTACGATTCCGGGGCTTTAGAGTTCAAACCCGGCATCAATATTATTGTGGGAGCCAACAATTCAGGGAAAACAGCGCTGCTGGAAGCTCTGAGCCTGAGCTTTGAGACAAGCCCGCACCGCAGTATCGAAACGCTTCCGCAACCCAATTCAACGCCAATCCGAGAATCTGTCGCCAAAGTAACTTTAATCTTCACAAAAGCAGAAATTCACAGCCTGTTCGATAATTTATCACCCAACTACTATGTAGGATTGTCTTCGGCTCGCAATTCGTACTTGCCCGCATCCGAAGTGCTTGCTTTATTCCAAAAGTGGATGGACAATCCCAGCGATGTAGAGTTAACTGTTTCAAAATCAACGGTTCATTCAGTAAACCGGGATGGCATTTCAATCAAAGATTTAGATCCGGCTGTTGAGTTAACGTACTACCGGCCAGACCCAATGAGGATGGGGTTTAATAGAGGGAGCCAAAAAAATCTTATAAAAAAAGATGCGAACGATCGCTTTACATTCTGCCAAGAAACTGATGAAGCAGACAGGCATATAGAGGAAAATTTTTTCGTAACGCTTTTTGACGAATTCGCAAACCGCGTTTCCCAACTTCAAGCCCAGCGGTTCGTTGGACAATGCTCTATTGGAAATGATGAAAATCTCAATTCAAGCGCTTCAAACCTGCCTGAAGTTATTCATTTATTGGAATCGCCCAGTAAAAAAAAGTTGTACGAAAGTTTCAATCAGCACGTCTCTACCATGTTTCCACAGTTTGAATGGGTTTCAACTAAAATTTTATCGAAGCAAACTCGTCAGCCTCCCGACCTTAAAATATTACTTTGGCCTACAAAATCTCTCGAAAGCGGCAGAGAAGACTTGGCATTTAGCTTGTCAGACTGTGGAACTGGTATCGGTCAAGTGCTGGCGATTCTTTACGCGGTACTGGCTTCCCCAGAACACAGACCGATTATCATTGACGAACCCCAATCTTATTTGCATCCAGGGGCTGCCAAGAAGCTGATAGAAATCCTCAAGGAGTTTCCGCAGCACCAATATTTTATTGCCACTCATTCGGCCGAGATTATTTCCGCTGCCAATCCCTCAACTATCGTGAAGCTGCGGTCTGAGGGCGGGGAAACCAAAGCATCAATGATGAATGCAAAAGATATTAAGGAACAGCGCTCTCTATTAGCCGAACTGGGAGTCAGTTTGTCTGATGTTTTCGGTGCCGACAGCATTCTCTGGGTGGAAGGGCCGACCGAGGAACAGTGCTTCCCGCTCATTTTGTCCAAGCTAGCTCCAAAACTTTTGACAGGCACTAAAATTGTCAGCATCAAAAACACGGGGGATTTATCGGGAAAGAAGGCTCACTTTGCTGATGTTATGTTTGACCTATACCAACGGCTCAGTGGTGGGAATAATTTGTACCCTCCTGCTGTAGGTTTTGTGTTTGACCGGGAGAATAGAACTAAACAGGATATGAAAGATTTACAGAAAAGAAGCTCGGAGCCTGTTAATTTTCTGGAAAGGTGTATGTATGAAAATTACCTGCTCTATCCCGATGCTATAGCAGCCGTCCTCAATCAAGAAGATAGGGAGCGACAACAACCTCTTACCAGCGAATCTGTCCGAGAATCGCTAGAAACCAATAAGGTTAAGTTAAAGGAAAAGAAGGATTGTTTCTCTAAAGATACTACTCAGCAGGAGCTATCAAATCCCCAATACGTTGACGCAAATATTAACGCAGCTAAACTGCTCGATATGCTATTTTCTGAGTTATCCGAAGCACGGGTTAAGTTTAGGAAAACTACGCACTCAGTAATGCTTACAGAATGGTTGCTTGAAAATAACCCAGGGCACTTTGCCGAGCTCGCCCAATTTTTGCGAGGTATCCTTGACAGCGGTAAGGCAGCGCTGGATTGACGCGAGTGCGATCGCTTCCAATATCCAATTCTGGGAGAAACTAAACCAAACCCCAATCCACCCGCCATGCCCAAACTTCCCGATTGCGTAGGCGTAAGCCGGGGCGGAGCCATCGCTGCCTTCTCGCTCGCCTGCAATCCCCGCTTAGTCTGTGCCGTCCGAAGTCCTCCACTTTATCCCGAATTACCTAATGAATCAAAAAACCCCTGAAATATACGAGCAAATTGCCCAACTTATAGCTAGCTTGCCCAGCGAGCGCCTCCTACAGCAAGCTAAGACACCAGCTCAGATAGAGGAATGGCACAAAGCAAGACAAACCCAGCTTCTTTTGGCTGAGTGCTGGAAATCAAAGTGGCTTGTGAAGGAGTATTACCCACTTGAGGAAGCTGTAAAACGGCAAGAGATTTCTCAACGAAAAGCTGAGTTAATGAACTGCTGCGTTAATGAGTACAAAGCTCGGTGGGAGCTTTGCGAAGTTGCCGAAAAATATGTCAAAAAACTCCACACCGAACTTCAAAACACGAGTTATGTTGAGCATTTTCCCGGGGCATACGCCCATTCTTCGTACAAATTTTTTCACCAAGCTAGCCTGAGACAATATCCATTTCAATCGGCCTATGATTTATTTGCAGAGACTTTAAAAGAAGATGCGGATGGTTCTTTCTCTGTCTGTCTGGAACCCTACTATGACGTTCCGATAAAAAAGTGGAGGCTAGCGGCCAAGCAGTATACTCAACTTCTGGAGCAAGCCGAGTTGAATGGCATTTACCCAAAACTTAGGGATGCAGAAGAACAGAAACTAAAAAGAAATTTGGTTTGGCACAAAGTTGGTTTTTCTTGGATAGGAATGCTTCAGTTGGCGTGCCAAATTGAGGTAAAAAATGACCCATTGCTCAGGAAGAAATTACTCGCTTACAACGACTCACTACAGGAAGCACTGAGTTTAGCAGTGACAGCTAGCCGCCCATTGCCTAGTTGGGCGTGGCACAAAGGGGAATTGCTTTGCACGCATAAGGCAGGCGGCATTTACGGCAAAGCTTAACAAAACTTCAAATCTGGATCGCATTGCATCTGACACCAGGGCTGAGGACCTAGATTGGGAAGGTAAATCATTAGCATTAATGAGCGGTCTACCTTATGTTCGACATTTCCATCGCTATCACCGTATCAATTCTTCTTGGTATTTTCATTGGTATAGCCAAGTTTCGGCAAGATATAGTAATGCTTTTAGGGAGCTTGGCTGCTTTCGGTATCTATTACTTTCTGTTTCTGCATAACGTTTTACTAGGCATTCTCAAGCAGGTGACACCCTAGTCGTTAGACAATGAAGGTGTCTTGGCTGTTTTAAATTACTGCTTGGGAGAATTTGTTAGTTAGCTGTGGATAACACCCCGCTGGTGGAGGCGTTAGTGCGGGACTCCCGCTCCCGCAGCTAGCTATATCAAACTTTGTTCTTAAGAGTGGATTATGCGATCGCACCCATGCAGCGAGCGATGACTATAGGAAAGCAGCGAGCGCCGACAAATCACGTCCTTACCCTGCTACACATCACCCGCACCGCGTTTTTGGTACGGTTAACACTAGCGATACTTCCCTCGACGATCGCGTTGTTCAGGGTTCGCTCGGCAAGTTCATCATGGCGTTACCACAGCCTTTTCGGTTTCTAGGAATAGCTTTGTACGGTTTTCTTCACTGCGAATTACTCTGATTGTTTCGCACTGATTCTGGGAAATACGACCAACTCAGTAGGGTTCTCCTGACTGTTGTTATCACTAAAAAAGCGGCATCATAATAACTGTAAGCAACGAGCTTCAACCCAAACATTCTTTATAGAACCCATTTGACATCTTTTAAGCTGCAAGCCTTTTGATCATCAGCCTAATAAAACAAACATTAACCTTGGCAGTTGCATTAGCTAAGGTTCTCTCAAAGTTTTTGATGAGTATCTTGCACCTTTCCATCCAAGCATTTGACCGTTCAATTATCCACCGAGCCCTCACCGGAACAAATCCCGACTTGCCCTGGGCTTTTTTTTCTACTGTCGAAGGCTTTTTTGAGAGTTCAAACTTGATTTTAGTCATAATTTGTGGATAAATCTTCTGCAACTCAATGGTCAGATGTTCGGGATGATATCCGTTATACAGTTGAGTAGGGGGGTAAGTCTTTTGGTAAATCTTCCCAATTGCAACCATTTTTGAGTTGATAGAATATGCCATCCAGGATTTCTCTTTTTGTCCAGTTGGGGGGTCTAGTTTGCTTTTTAACGGGTAATATTTGATGTAGTAGAGGTTCTAAGATTAACCGGTTCTACCGAACCTAGTATGTAAAAAAGTTAATAATTTTCATAAAAATTAACTATAAAATATAAAAATTAGGCGCTGGGAAAGCACTTATATATTGACTTACAGGGCTTTTTGTAGTATAATAAAGTTAAATTTTATAAAAATTAAGATAAAAATTATACCTATGGCTTCCAATCCTCAACTTTATCTAATGACCAAACTCCTTAATATTGAGGGAGTGACCGTCAAAAGTTATCAGATTATTGAAAATATAGGAATCACGATTTACTTAGATAATAACAACAAAAAAGCCATTTGTCCCGACTGTGGGAAGAAAACTGATAAACTCCATCAAAATCATTATTATGTAGTGAGGGATTTGCCGTTTGGAGAGCAAAAAGTATATTTACAAGTAAATCGCCGTCAGATGAGGTGTGAAGGTTGCCCAAAAAAATTTAGTGAAGACTTAGAATTTGTTAAAAAAACTCGAACCTATACAGAGAGGTTGAAAAAAAAGATTTTGTCAGAATTATTAGAAAGCGATATCAAAAATGTGGCTCAAAGGAATGGAGTCAGCGAACAAGAAATAGAAACCATGTTAAAAGAATGGGGAAAGGAACTGACCGGACAAAAACCATCAGGATTAAAAAGGCTAGGAATTGATGAAATTGCTCTCTTTAAAGGACAGAAAAATTATTGTGTAGTTTTAGTAGATATCGATAAAAAAGTTATAGTAGGAATGCTCAAAAACCGAACTCAAGTGGAAGTAAAAAAATACCTAGAAGCCTGGGGAGAAGAGGTTTTACAGCAAATAGAAGAAGTCAGTATAGATATGTGGAAGCCTTATAAAAAGGTCTCAGAAGATTTAATGCCACAAGCAGAAGTTGTGGCCGATAGATTTCATGTTATGAAACAAGTAAATGAAGAATTAGATGGAGCTAGAAAAAAGATTAAGAAAGCAGCCGAAGCCTTAAAAAATAACTCGGAAAAAGATCGAATACTCTCCGGAATAAAAAAAAGTAAATATGTCTTACTAAAAAATGAAGAGAATCTCACAGAAATCGAAAAAGAGCAGTTAGAATCAGTCAAAAAAGTTGCTCCTACATTACACAAAATGCATCAAATGAAAGAAGAGTTTAGACAAATTTTTGAATCCTCAAAAGATTGGGTAGAAGGATTATTGAGTTTAAGTGATTGGTTAAAGGATGCAATTTCCGTTTTCCCCAAAAGCTGTGGGACAATTATTAGGTGGATTGGAGAAATTATTGCGTATTTTGATCGGAGGACTACTCAAGGAGTTGTGGAAGGAATTAATAATAAATTAAAGCTAATCAAAAGAAAAGCTTATGGGTTTAGAAATTTTGACAACTTTATTCTGAGGAGCTTCTTACATTGGCATTTTGCTAGTTAGTTTTACATACTAGGTTCGGTAGAACCGATTAACCATTCGGAGTCCGTTAGGCTACTAGAATACGGCATGACGGCAAAGCGTGTATTTTGATGGTAACTTTAGCTCAAAACTTGATGGGGGACAAGCAACCTGAACATCTGTCTCTGCGATTGTGAGTGATCGCCTGCTGTAAACCGATCGACTGTTGTGAGCGATCGCTAAAAAGATGTCAAATGGGTTCTATAAAGCTTTACCATCTTTGAGGTGACAGATTATGTTGATGCGCTATTGGCAACCCTTCACGGAAATTGAAACGCTCCGCGAGCAACTCGATAAAGTTTTTGAGCAACGGGCAACAGCGAGAGATCACTCAGAAGCCGCTTGGATGCCAGCTCTGGAATTGGTTGATGCTGGGGACAACTTCGTATTAAAAGCGCAACTGCCTGGAATTGACCCCAAAGACATTGACGTTCAAGTCACCCGCGAAGCAATTTCTATCTCTGGCGAACGCCGCTACGAAAACACAAACCCCAAATCTGGCTATGTCCGCTCTGAATTCCGCTACGGCAAATTCCACCGGGTGCTTCCCTTGCCCGCACACATTCAAAACGACTCCGTGCAAGCTGAATACAAAGATGGCATTCTAACGCTAACCCTGCCCAAAGTGACTGAAGCTCGCAATAAAGTCGTCAAGATTAACTTAGCCGAAATTGCTGGAGCTTCAACGAATCCGGCTTTGGAACAGGCTAACCAATAACGATCGCCTGTGCTTAATCGAGTGAGACAAGTTTTCCTTTCATTGAGCCTGATTGCATTTACTTAACAACAACGGAACTGGAAAAGCTGATGCCGGGAGCTACCATTGCTCTCGGTATTCTTTATTTAGGAAAGCCGAGCGAAACCACTTGAACCGGCAGTGAATTCAGTAACGCTTACAAGGCAAGAGAGAGTCTGACGAGCAGAATACCCAATCGATCGTCCAGGGGCTTTGAAGTCCCTCAGTCCTCCGTTCCACCCACTTCTGTGGCGAATAAAGACGCTTGGAGTGGATTAGACCACAGGGCGCTTTTACGGTCATCAGAAACTCTGGGGGGAGACGCTGCTGCTAGGAACGCGAAGGTTTGATAGTGCTGAACTCACGTATCTCCTAGCTCCTGTAAAATCTGTTCTACTGTTACCTTCAACGGAGGTAAATTATTCTGTACGATCGCCCAAACTAGGTTGAGCGAAACTCGAAAATATTCATGCACTACAAGATTTCTAAACGCTACAATTTGCGCCCAAGGGACTTGGGAATATTGGCTAGTCAACTCGGACGATAACGCATTTGTCGCTTCTCCAATAATTTGCAGGTGATGAACAATCCAAATTTGAATTAATTCTTGGTTGTCAAATGCTTGCCTGCCTTGGCTTGCATATCGCTCAATTGCGGCTATTGCATCTAATATATCTTGCAGCCGTTCCGCTTCCCGCCTCATAGCGGTACAGCCTCTTGCAAAACGCGCTCGCGAATGCGTTCTTTCAACATATCCACTGTGGCGATATCAACCTTACGATTGAGCAGTTGTTCTAAATCGAGCAATAGCCCACCTGGAAACCAAGGCGTGATTTTCTCCAAATCGTAATCCACTAACAAATCAATATCACTTTCTGGGGTCGCTTCGCCCCGCGCTACCGAACCGAATACGCGCACGTTGTAGGCTCCGTGCTTTTGGGCAATGGCTAGAATTTGCGATCGCTCGCAATACAGTAATTCTTGAATGCCTAATCCTGTTTTTTCCATCATGCCCTCCTCAACGCCTTAAGATGGTGCCTCCCACACTGGGGTCATTGCTAGTTAATCAGCGAAAGTAGCCTAAAAGTTATCTGTAAGCACTCAAAGCCAAGCTATCAGACATTGTAGAGTATTGTAGTATGCTCTCATAAGCTTTCAGAGTTAACAGGAGTTCATCTGGGAATGCAAATTGAACCCTACGACCCTCACCACCTTGATGCTGTTATTGGTCTTTTGCATGGGGGAGAAAATTTATGGATTTGGAAAAACTATTTCAAGCCGGAGATTTAGCACAGCAAGCTGGTGAATATATTGAGGCTGAGTCAATATGGAGGCGTTTTCTGAAGCACGATCCTGATAATGCGTATGTCTACCTCAAGCTAGGAATGGCTTTGGATTATCAAGGTCAAGGTGAGAAAGCTATCTGGGCCTACCAAAACGCTATTAGGATTGCACCTAATTATTCAGCAGCTTACCTGAATATGGCTGCCACACTAGCCGATCTGCAAAGATTTTCCGAGGCTATGACAGTCTATCGAAAAGCGATCGAGATTGATTCGAGCCAACCACAGGCTTTTGTTGGTCTTGGTATGGTACTTGTAAATCTAGAGAGATACGGCGAGGCAATTACTAATTTTCAACAGGCAATTCAGGTTGCTCCTCAATCTGCTGCTGCACATTACCATTTAGGTGTTGCTTTGAATAAGCAGGGCAGATACGAAGATGCTATCAGCGTACTTCAGCGCACCACAGAACTGGCACCCAATTCGGTTGTTGTATATCAATACCTCGGACAAATACTTGGTAATCAAGGTCAATTTGATGCAGCGATTGCAACATTTCAAGAAGCGATAGAACTCGATCCAAGCTATGCGGCAGCTTACTATAACCTGGGATTTGTGCTCAATGCTGTAGACAGAACGGAAGAAGGAAAAGCAGCCATCCAAAAAGCTTTGTTATTAACACGTGAACAGGCCGAGCGGTAAAAAGAGCAGTATAGTCCTGTTCGGAGCCATATTTATAGCGGTTCTAATTAGAACTTCACGAGAATTGCAGGTACGACTAATGCTTGGAAAGTAAAGTGTACCGCATCTTATCCTTCAACTTAATCAATACTCCGGACAGTTTTTGGAACGATACTACAAGCCTTACAGGGCAAGCATCATAAAAAAGTCGAATTAAATGCAAGTCAGGGGTAGAGGTGACATTCATTTAATTATCCACACTCGCTTCAAAGTCCTATGGAATAAGCCATTTAGCCATATAAAAAGTGTCCGGACTATTGCTTAATGCTGTAGAGAGGAAAGTTTTAGAACTGCCTACTAAAACACGTTCAAATCGTCTACCAATTTGAAGCATTTGAATTTTTTCACTTCGGAGACACGGAATGCTAGGGAATTTAAGCTGCAAACAATCAGAGGGAATTTGTTGTGAAATCTCGAAGACTGCAATCATTATTCCGTACTCGTTCGATCGTTTGTTCTGCGCTTCTCGATCATCGTCCTTGTCGTTTCATTATTGCTGCTAATCTCTGCGGTAGTAGGTGCTATTAACTTCGACTGTTTGATATTGCTGAATGTAGCGATCGAGCTCTTTGTAAGGCGGTAGCTGGTGGGGATAAAGCACACCTTGCCAAGGGTCGCAATTCCAACCTGAAGTGCCGATGTGAACACTCATCGCCTTTTTACTCCACCAATAAGCGTGTGAATTTAAGTTTAGTCGCTCCGCATCGCTACCGCACCGAGTTCAGCTATGGGCTATCCTAAAAGACACTTCAACCTTTTACTTTTTTGGGGAGTAAGCCCGGAGTTGATGGAACGTCCCCCAACCATTCCATTGGCCGTCTGGTGGCTCCCAATACTTGACATATCGAGCGGTCATCGGTGAAATTGCAACATCAATATCAATTTTATTGAAACTGGTATTTGGAGAGTAAGGATGGACTATTTCAGAAGCTAATTGCCAAGTCTTATTGTCTGTTGAAACCTCAACACGAAAAGTGAGTGGATTCTTAAACGCACCATCCCAATCAATATTGTAACCAACGCCATGAAGTGAATAAACCGTACCTAAATCGACGATTTGAAAAGTGCCAGTCCCTTGATTGGTTCCGTTTCCCCACCGCCCCAGTTTTGGATAATTCGTTGTTGTTTGGTAATCAGCCGGGTCGTTAGCATTAGCAAGCGCCAGGATAGGTAATCCCTCCGTTTCTGGCAATCACTGGTTTGCCAGCAGCTACGTTAGTGCCTGACAGTCATGCCCAAACTCCCTGAGTGCGTAGGCTCCATCCGGGGCGGAGCCATCGCTTTTATGTCCGGATGAGACGGTATTCTGAGTAATGGCAACAAAAGCGATCGCCCTATAGAGAGATGAGCTTTGACGTTTATGGCAAAACCCAAAAGGTATCCAAAAAATTGGCGAGAGATTGCGCTCTCAGTGAAAGAAAGTGCTCTTTGGCGCTGTACTAAATGCAACCAACAATGCCTCCGACCCGGTAGGAAAAGTGGTTTAACCAAGTCCGAACGATGTTCCCTAACTTTGACAGTGCACCACCGCAACCGGATACCGGAGGACAACCGTCCAGAAAACTTAATAGCCCTTTGTACTGCGTGTCACCTTTCTTATCACAACCGCGGGCAATCCAACGTCTCGCCTGGACAATTATCGCTGTTCCCCGATGATGGTATTGACTGGGATATGATGGATTGCTCTCTGGAATCGGCAATTGAAAATATCAAAAAATATTAAAGAATTAGCAGAACTGCTTCAACCCTTGCAGCAAGAAGATAAAAATCTGCACGGAACACGCGCAGATTCTCACCAATACAAACTGAGGCAAACGCTTGCGGAAGCCGAGTTGCAAAGTTTCGAGTGGCAACATCAAATCAAGCTGCCCGAAGATTACCGTACCCAATTTATTTCTTTGAAGCTCCAGAACTACCCGCTCAGCTTGAGTTAAACGAAGACAGGATAGTTATCAAAATCAATCTTTCGCCTTTCATCTTAGCCTAACCTTGACATAGTTGCTATTTGTAGGAAGCGCAAAGCAACCGACACAAACCGAGATGTTTTCCTTGCAAGGCAGCCTCTACCCCGCCATTTGGAGGGGGCTATTTTAACTATCTAAAACCACCGAATTTGGTGAGGTCAGACTTAAACTGAAGCCAATATTATCATTTTATAACGTAATAAAAACCAGCATTTATGAAGAAAAAATCCTCAATACCAGATGCGATTCTGGCTATAGATTTTGGCGGCTTATCTACTAGAGTTTTCTGCCAAAGCTCGCAAGCAGGCAGTAAAGCAAACTCCTTTGTAATGGAATCGCAGGTGGGGCCAGTGAGCCAAGACATAGCCAATTGTTTCACACAACCCAACCTCGCATCAGCATCTCCCGAAAATATTGCTTGGGTGGCAATTGGTAATGAATGCCGAGCCGTTGGCTACCTGGCAGCAGCGCAATTCAATGCTCACATCGGTTTGGCGGGACTGAAGTACAGTAGCGCTTTGTACAAAGCTCTAGCAGCTTTGTGGGTAGTGTCGCGGAAGTTAGATTTAGGCAGTCAATTTAGCGCTGCGATCTCCGTTTTCTTGCCCCCAGGCGAATTTAATGACTCCAAGCAATTTTTTGAACTCTTAAGTCAATACTCTGCTTCATTTGAAACACCCACCGGCAAGCTCTCCGTCACCCTGGACAAAACCCAAGCTTTGCAAGAAGGCGGCGGCATTGCTTTGATCCACAACAGCAACTTAGGTTCAGCCTTCAAGCAGCGGGTAACTGCCTTTGTTATGGTAGGATTTCGCAATGCTTCGGTAATAGTTTCGGCACGCGGTGCTGTCGGTAAGGGCAAAACTTCAGACTTAGGAATGGTAAGGTTGGTGGATTTAGTTCAAGAGCGAACCTCTAACTACGATGCTTCCCGTTTGGCTTTATCAATCGCTCAAGCAGGCGTAAGCTACAACCGCCCTTACTTTTACCGAATTGCTCGGAATCGAGAGGAAACAGCTAAAGATCGAGAAGTTGACCAATTGATTGAAGCAGTCAAGCTGTCTCGCTTCGACTACGCTCGAATGCTATCTCATTGGATTAATGAAGTGCTGCCGCCCGATTTAGATGAAATTGTATTTTGCGGGGGGACTTCTGAATATATGAAGCCAGAACTGCGAAATCAGTTTTCTCATTATTCGCTATCTTGGCACGCAGGTATAACAGTGCCAAAAACGCTCGATCCTGATGGTTTAGGTTGCCGCATAGCTGATGTTTACGGACTATTTTCTTACTTCAAATCTCAGTTTGAGGTACTGAGGCAAAGGTCTGTTGCGGCGACTTCTCAGAGGGCAGAAGATACAACTTCCAGTTCAGGAGATGCTCCAGTGCCTACGACTGATATACAGAGTGTAAAAGAATGTGCTGAACAATCTACCAAACCCAAATCTGAACAATCTACCAAGCCAAAATCTGAACAACCTACTCACCCCAAATCCGAGCCACCTACTAAATTAAAACTTGAGCAATTTACTCACGCTAAATCGGAGCAATCTACTGAACAAAAATTTGAGGAACCCACTGAACAAAAGACTGAAAATATTACTGAACAAAAATTTGAGGAACCCACTGAACAAAAAATTGAGGAACCCACTGAACAAAAGACTGAAGATATTACTGAACAAAACAGTGAAATTTGCGTTCAACAAAATGCTGATTCAAGTATCAAAGATAGCTGCTTAGATGATTCTAATAAATGGAGTGATGAGTCGTCGTCGAATACAG
The DNA here is from genome assembly GCF_036701485.1 of Microcoleus sp. Pol11C3. NCBI lineage: Bacteria > Bacillati > Cyanobacteriota > Cyanophyceae > Oscillatoriales > Microcoleaceae > Microcoleus > Microcoleus sp. Pol11C3. The sequence continues at coordinate 38,227 of NZ_JAUBQW010000043.1, forward strand.
AACCTTCATTAGAGGAATCAGAAGCAAACTTAGATGCAGCTCTCTTATTGGGAGGGCCCTACCGAGGTGCTGGAAAGAAGGTGAGGAATTATGCCTAGAAAACGTTACAAGGAATTTTGCTGGCGCTGTCAAGTTTTGCCAGATTCCGAAGACGCTATCTTGCTATCTTACCTGCAAAATCATCCTTTTTTTAGTTTCCAGGAAACGATTTTACCTCTAATCAAAGCGCGGTGGTTGTTAGCAGCTTTACGCAATAGCGGTAGTCATTCTATTACAGACTTAGAGTATTTGAGGCGAGAAAGCATTAATTTTTTGCTCAGGCAGATAGATGAAGTTTGCCGAGATGCGGGATTTAACTGTACCGAGTTAGGAGCAATTGCCCCTGGTATTTCTTCGGGTTTAATTCCTTTAGCTACTTTCCCTCACTTATCGAATTCAGGTGCATCTATTGCTGCAGAATTAACGGCCCCTGAGAGTTCAAATCCAGCAAGTTTGCCCGAAGAAAAAGAACCAGACGAATTTTCGGGAGAAGTTGAGTTTGAAAACAGCGCGTTTAACTTAGCTGGTTTCGATCCAGCAATGGTCGGGCCTAGCTTTAGTTAAAAATTATTAAGCCTTTAATAGACATCGACATCCAGCAAGGAGGAATGAAATGACTAACATGATTCACTTGGTTGACGGCGAGAAAGGTGGCGTTGGCAAGTCGATGCTAACTCGGATTCTGGTTGAATTCAATCAGAAGTATGAACTGCTGTACACGTTAATTGATGGCGATTTTCAAAATCCTGACGTGCAGCAGCGCTATCCTGAACACAATGCAAAAATCGTAGCTTTAGTTGAAGATGAAGAGAAGTTTTTCGATATCGATATTATTTTTGAAACAGCAGTAGAAACTCCTGTGATTGTCAATTTACCAGCTCGGGTTTACGGCATTATCAACAAATGGATTGACGAAGCTAATTTAACTTCTCCCGATTTTAAAGAGCAGTCAGGAGTTGACGTATGCAAGTGGTTTATTTGCGGTGGCACAACGGACAGCATTGAAATGTTTATTGACTCTTTCAACTACTTTGAAGGTCAGCTCAATCACATTTTTGTCCGCAATTTTGGAGTTTGCAAAGATTGGTCGCACGTACAAAGCCATAAGGAAATGAACAAGCTCATTAATAATTACCGAATTCCTGTCGTAGATTTGCCGGCTCTGAGTGCAAGAGAGCGCAAGTTTATTGATACGAAGCGATTGTCCTTTTCTCAAGCAATGAAACACTCTGAATTTTTCTTGATTAGTCAGCAGCGATTGCATACTTTTCTGGAAGACTGTTTTCGTCTGATAGAAGATGTAGGTTTGTTTAACAACGCACCCAATCGCAATAAAAAAGAAGTCATCGCTCCCTATGAACGAAAAAAAGATGAGGAAATGCCACCCGAGAATAAACCACAAATTTAGGAACAGGTTGTCAACTTTATAGGACGGACAAAATGTGTGAGTTCAGACTATAGAATGCGCGATACAGAACAGCATAAAGATTAGGATTTTGATTAGGTAGGAGGTTAAATGTCCGATCGACTTTTAGAAGAACTTTCCGAAGTTGACTCTGAAGAGTTTGGCGAGATATTGGAAACGCCAAGGGAACAGGGCAGACTTAATAATACCAAAAATAATTCCATACAATCTGCTGAAAATTCGCTCATTTTGCCCGATTCTCCAGATACATTCCCAGAAGATGCAGTAGAAGAAAAGTTGAGATTAGATGGGAATAAGCTAAATGAAGAGGAGTTTTGGGAACTCATAGACGATGATTCGAGGGAAAGAGAAGCTCTGAACAGAGATCCTTTATCTGCCCCTCCCATGTACGAGAGAGATACTGAGTCACTAATCAGCCAGGTACTCAAGGGCAAAGACTCCAAATTTCGCTCTCATGTCATTCAGACAGCTTACCGATACGGTCTCAATAAAAATGACCCGCTTTTTATCGTATTGCTGGCGACAGGTCAACTCGAACTGCTGTTAGAAAAAAAACCGCAAGAGATTGACCAGTTTTTCAAGAATTGGCAATCTCAATGGCAAGGTGATTTGAAAGATTCTCAAGCTGTCATCTCTCAAGAATTGGAACAAGTTCGGCAGCTTACTGAGAATTGGGAAAAAGAAAGCAGGGAGTTTTTAGAACGGCAGGGAAAAGCGGCTGTTAAGGTGCAACATCGCCACATTTCCAACTCAGTTTACACCCTAGTACGACAAGCAGCTTTAGAGAAAGTTGCTCACGATATTTGGTCGGTGATTTTTGGGAGCGGGGTGGTGTTAGGGGCAATGGCGATCGGCGCGTTTATCGGGTTAGCGCTGCCCCGGTTCATTCCAGCGCCTGAACTCGACCCAAAAGGGCCGCGCCAGCTCACTTTAGAACAAGCCGTAGCGCTCGAATGGGGGCTGAGCAAAGAGGGTCAGTTTGCTCGCAAGAACGCGGATACAATTCAGTGGGCAACCAGCAATGAAGGGAAATATGCTCGCCAATTTATGAGCTGGAATCAAGCTTTGTTGAGCGAGAAAGGTGGCAAAAAACTGTGTGAAACTGAGATAAATAGATTGGGGGTGACGCTGACAGTAGAGGGTAAACCTGCACAAAAAGGATTTTGTACTTTGTGGATTCGCTCCCCTCAAGAACGAGAGTTTGTTCCTTGAGGGCAAATACTAAAGTCTTGAGTGGGATGTAAATAAGTTAGCTTAACAGGAGAAATTTATGATTGCCAATTTGAACAATCAGCCGTTACCTGACCAAAATCAGAAGCAAGTGCAGTCGCAAATATCGGGTGTTTTAGTTGCACTAAACGACCCATTCGATGAGATGGTTTGGGATTACTGTTTGAGTCAAACATACCCAATATCGGAACAGATTAAGATTGTACTGAGTGCTTTCTGGGGGCCGTTTGCTGCCAAAAATGCTAGCAAGTCTCCCGAGCGAGTGCGAGCGGTAGCTTGTTATTCACTGCAACAATTAGCAGCTCAACAAAAATTGATTGACTCAGTGTTTGAACTGTCAAGTGAATCAACTAAAATTTCCGAAATTATTAGTGTCCCCAAACAAAAAAATAGTTGCGAGGCACTCAATCAAGCTTGTGTCTGTTCTCAATCTGTTCTAAATACAGCAATTCGGTGGGAGTAAGAGCAGTTGTTCTTTCTAACAAGTTCAGAATTTCGACTTCAAACGGATCTAGATTTCCTAATTTGTGAAGTCGGTCAGTGCGATCGCAAATTTCTTGAAGTCCCGGTTGATTTTCGAGCGGTACAGCAGTAAGAGCCGAGTGTTTGAAGGTGTACAAGTCCATAGTAACGGTGGGGATGTGTCGCATCCACACAGTGGCGGTTTTCTCCCCGACTGAGTGAATGCGGCCTAACCTGCCGTTAACGTCTTGGCGATCGGGCGCGTATACTTCTACTAAGGAACCAATTTTGAGCGTCAGGTGATGAGCGATGGTAGGTTCACCTTCAGGCTTTACTTTTTGGTCGCGCCCCTGTAAAGTTTTGGCAACCTTAGCCGGACGGCTGCGAGCATCAATCGCCAAAGCGATGACCTGCTTCTTGGTCATCCCCGCAGAGCGATTCAGTATTTTCCACTTCATATCCTCTCCTCCAATGGAACTCAGGGTGTCTACTGCTTTAGCAAACTGAGCGTCTCTGCGAACTGTTTTTGGGGATGCCTTGAACTGTGCCCCCAACTTTGTCTCTGTTTTCAAGTGGTCAAAATGACCACTTGATTTTCTGTCTCCGCCGCGGGACTGTTTGGTGAGTTCGTACCAAGTGCCGCGCAAATAGCTGACTGACTCAGACGTGAGATTGCGGCGGCCCAGTTGATTGAGGAGCATCCAAACTTTGACGGTGTTAGGGCTGTCGAAAGACATCTCTACAGTTTTGTAGGGGATGCCGTGCGCCGTACAAATAGCATAGCGGTTGTGACCGTCGATGAGAATTTTTTCTTCAGCCCAAACCACCAAAGGGTCCCGACACCCTTTCTCTTGAATGCTGGCTTCTAAGGTAGCAAACTCGCTCGCACTCAAAGGAGGGATGAGCGTTTGGAAATCTGGGTCAATCCGCAGGGAGTCTGCAACAGTGTGGTGGTGCTTTCGGGTTGAGCCTCGCAAAACTACTAAAGGTTGACGCTGCTCGCTGCCCGGTGTCTCCTGAGTTGGGTGCATTTCCTAGTGCCTCCTGAGATAAGTCAACCCCTGACTTGCCAGCCCCAAAGCTAGACACCAGATTGAAGAAGTTGACTCGTATAGGTTGATTCCATCTTTCCTATAGTAACACGGAAATCTGCTCGTAATGTGGGATAATAAAGAAAAAAGTCGAAAGGATAATGTTGCAAAATGCCCCCAAGCAAAGGAACGCAGCTCCACCCCAACTCTCTAGCTAATTTAAAGTTAGGCGGAGGCGAACCTCGATATGAGGAGCCAAAAAAGCAAAGGAACATTCAGGTAACATCTGCGGGGTGGGAAGGTTTTCGCGCTATTGCTAAAGAGCGCGGATTGAGTTTGAGCGAGTTGATCGAACAGATTGGCAGGCGCAAAATTACTTTGACTGACGCCGAGGAACAAAGTCGCAAACAACCCACAGCCAATCTTTCAGGTATGGCGAGGCTTTGAATAAAGACGTACATTGCCGTCGGATGAGGAACAAACACAATGGTTCAATCACCTCCAAAATTTATAACTGTTGATGAATTTATTACGAACTACGGCGACAGCGATTGTTACGAACTCATTGATGGTGAATTAACCGAAATGGAACCAACAGGGCCCCACGAACAAGTATCCGGTTTTCTGGGACGAAAACTGAATGTAGAAATTGACCGCATGGAGCTACCCTACTTTATCCCCCCTCGCTGTCTCATCAAACTATTAGGAACAGCAACAGCCTTTCGCCCAGATGTGCTTGTATTAGACCAAACTCGACTAATTAATGAACCTTTGTGGCAACAAGAACCTGTAATTACATCAGGTTCTTCTATTAAACTGATTGCTGAAGTTGTTAGTACCAACTGGCAGAATGACTACGCCCGTAAAGTTGAAGATTACGCCCTGCTTGGAGTACCTGAGTATTGGATTGTTGACTATTTAGGGATTGGTGGCAGAGAATATATTGGCAAACCCAAACAGCCGACAGTTACGATTTGTACCCTGCGAGAGGATGAGTATCAAAAACAGTTGTTTCAAAATGGATCTCGGCTTATTTCCTCAATGTTTCCAGACTTGCAATTAACCGCACAACAAATCTTCGCGGCAGGCAGATATGCTGCTATCTAGCTTAGATCCAGGTAACGTCGGTAGGATGGAGGAAATTCGTGCGGTGTGATCGCCATTGAACTGGGATTGAGTCTCAACGAGTTGATAGAACAGATTGGCAGGGGTCTGATTCCCTTTGGCAATGGTGAAAAAAGTAACTAATCGCCAGATATGGAAAGGGAGGGTTCACTCAAAAAAACTTTCTATCAACTCGTTACCAGAAGTTTTTTTGAAAAAGAACACTAATTTAGTCGTTGATTCTCCGAGCATTTTAACTAGCTTTCAAAATTTGCTCAATTAGGGAGACAAATTGCTGCGGTCGATGCTCAACGTGCTTCTTAATTTGAAATTTTAACGAATCGGCTGGCACATCTTTTTTGTTGAGTTTAAGGCGAATATGCTCACTTCGTGGGAGAGTGGAATTGAGCGCTCGAATAACGGTGCGGCATTGTCGAAGAGTCAGGCTATCGACTTGAAGGAAGGGTAGATTTAATGTATCGGTATCGAGTTGAATATTAGAAGCAATTTCGGCTTGAACTTGTAGCGAAGAAGTGAGGCGCTGTTCTTCTGTGGGTTCTGGAGTTGCTGCACCTTCGGCAACAGCAGGAAAGGAAGCAATTTTATTGAGAAGAGGCACAAAATCTGGGGCAAGTTCTGCTGTGAGTTTTTCAGAATGATTCATCCGCTTCGATGCTAACAGCGTAGCCATATAGTGGACAATTAAGCCGGGAGCATCCCGGTTTTGCAAAAGCCTCAAATGGCCAAGAGGTCGTTGAGGTAAGCACAACGAAGTTTTAGCATTTGATTGACATTTTTTTTCAACCATTGAGCGCCAGAAATTTTCAACCTTCTATCTATTTGTTTGACCGTCGATTCCACCGCTCCCGAGCCGATGGAACAAATCTTGTCTTCTGA
>NZ_JAUBQW010000265.1:0-2525 GCF_036701485.1 Microcoleus sp. Pol11C3
TACGAATTGCTAACAGGAAAACTGCCTTTTGAAACAGAAGATGCTTTAGAGCTAGTTCACTGCCATATTGCCAGACAGCCAGTTCAACCGCACGAATTAGAGCCAGAAATTCCCCTAATTGTCTTGCAAATTGTCAGTAAATTGATGGCGAAGAATGCCGAAAACCGCTATCAAACTGCATTGGGTATCAAGCAGGATTTAGAAATGTGTCTGGTTCAATTACAAGGCTCTTCAGTATATAATATGCTAAAGTTTTAGCTAAAATGCCAATTCAGTAAACATCGGCATTGAAAGTTTTCAAAATTTCTGAATCCATAACCCGAACGTTTAATCAGTTTCAGCTTATTATTAATTCCCTCGACTACCCCACTGGTTGTTCTATGCTCGAAGTACGCAATAATTTCATCCAACCATCTAATAATCGTCTTCTGACTGTTCGGGAAATACTTTTGAGCTTCTGATAACCACATCCCCAATTTCACGAGTCCGACTAATCAATCATTTTTCTGTTCAAAAATTTGGCGGATTTTTTATTTTAATTCGTGCATAGTTTTCAATTTAGGAGAGACCTCTTTCAGTTCAGCTAGTTTCTGAGTTTGTTCTTCATTTAAATCTTTTTCGTTCTTCAAAATGGCATATTTAATCTTCTTTAATCCCTCTAAAATATGAGCATAATTTTGTTTTTGCGACTGCGATTTAGCCGTTTTTAGTGACTTATCTAATTAGCGCTTTTCTTATTTTATTTCCGAATCTAGCTCTTAATTTACTTGTACCATTACATGAAATCTATCGGCGAAAACTTGAGCATTGGGCATTAATTCTAAAACTAAGCTTTTGTATCCTCTCCACATATCTATACTCACTTTTTCTATCTGCTCTAAGACCTCTGTTCCCCATGAAAGCAACTTTTTTCTTATTTCCGACTGCGTTCTTGTCTCAAGTCTTCCAATTAAATCCGACTTTTCTAAATCTATTAATACTGCACAATAATTGCCTTTTCCTTTGACCAACGCTATCTCATCAATTCCCATCTTTTTTAAAGCGGTAGGTTTGAAGGGTAGTGCCCTGAAGGAAAAGATGGAGTAAACTTAAGCTACTATTAGAGAGAAGTGTTTGCCATTGGTGATATGACAGTAGAAATTAATTCTTGCCCCTGTGGCTCCGAAGAAGTTAGTCGTAATGGTCAGACTCGGCATGGTAAACAAAACTACAAATGTCGAGAATGTGGTCGTCAATTTGTTCTAAATCCCGCGTGGAAAGCTATTACGAAAGAACAACAGGAGTTAATCCAGCGGATGCTACTTGAACGTATTTCTCAAGCCGGAATTGCTCGGGTATTACAAGTGTCAGAAGATACAGTGCAGCGGTACGTAAATGCCCGAGCTGTTGTTGTTAAGAAGCAAGTGTCGCGGAGTACCAAGCCAAAAAAGCGCCTGAATGTTCAGATGGATGAGTTATGGTCGTGTGTTGACAATAAAGGCAATCAGCAGTGGGTTTGGCTTGCATTGGATGCCCAGACTAGGGAAATTGTTGGTGTACATATTGGAGATAGTAGCGCAGTATCAGCTCTTGCCTTATGGAATTCCATGCCACCTGTTTACCGTCAATGTGCTGTAATTTATACTGATCATTGGAGTGCTTATGATTCTGTATTGCCCAGTAAACGTCATTATAGTGTAGACAAAGATAGTGGTTGTACCAGCTATATCGAGCGATTTAACTGCACCCTTCGACAACGAGTATCTCGATTGGTGAGAAAGAGCTTATCCTTCTCTAAAAAATTGGAAAATCATCTTGCTGCAATTTGGAGTTTTGTACATCATTATAATGCTAGTTTACAACTCTAGATACCTACTTTTTTTGAATTCGGTTTTGTTTTATAATCTTGATCCTTTCCTTCAGGGCACTACCGGTTTGAAGTTTGATAATTCAAATGAGGCGTCTTTTAACATTCTTTCTATTTCTTCCGTTGTTACTAATCCTTTTTTTGCTACACTATTTATATCACTTCCTAAAACTTCGGGCAATATTTTATTAGCTAGTTTTTTGGTATAAGTCCTTCTTTTTCCGACCCAATCGAAATTTTCGCTAAACGGCTTCTTACATTTCTTACATTTGAACTGTCGTCTATTTATTTCCCAAAAGACTGGGGACTCTCCCCAGGGTAAATCTTTGATTAGATATCGATGGTTTTGATGTAATTTATGGCTTTTTTCCCCACAACGATGACAGATACTTTCCTTAGTTACTGGCTCAACTTGTAAAAGGATTCCAATTCCTTTATGCTGGTGACGTGAGACAACTTTTACTCCTGACAATTCCAGAAGCTCTGTGAGCAGTTTAATTTCCTTCTTTGAGGTCATCGTTACCCAGCCACCCTAAAATGACTTACCTTTTCATTCTAGCTAACAACAGCTCACCCTCAATAGTACAGTCTCTCAAGACTTGATACCAATTTTATGTGAAGTTGCATATAATAGAGAGGTAGTGTTTATGGTGCGTTTTATGGCTCGTAGTTTAAAAAT
>NZ_JAUBQW010000266.1:0-2498 GCF_036701485.1 Microcoleus sp. Pol11C3
TCTATTTTCAGCGCGGCTTCTTGGCTCTATCCTTTATGCAGCAAGCATTATAGGTACGTTGTCACCCGCTAAGGTAATCTACTTTCACATCTTGCAGTCGCACTGATGCAGATTCCGACTCAACAAATACCAAGGGAATTTTGTAGGCTTCCGAAAGAGGCAAAATCAAACCCGCCTGAAGCGCCGGCCACAACGGCGCCCCCGTTACTAATTCTGATGCTTCGTTGACAATGGCTAAAATATCTAAGTTGAAAGTATTGCCAATGCAAGCGGCAAGTTTTAAGGCTTTCTGAGTAGACTCTGGTAGCTTTTGAATGTTTCTGGCAATCAGTTCGACTATGTTTAAATCGGTAATACCGATGGCTTGTATTGACTCAATATCCCATTGCCATTTGTCGCTGCTGGCTTCATAATTCAGCAGTTTTTCCAAGGCGAGGGTTTTCAGCAGTTGGGTTAAAAAGAAAGGGTTGCCTTGGGTTTTGCTAAAAAGGAGTTCGGAAAAGGATTGAATGCGTTTTGTGGCTGCGGATTCATTGAGAGTCTCGGCAATCAGTTGGCTAACATGATTTAGCGCTAAAGGTTGGACGGTGATGTTATGAAGATTAGCCCCCACTTCGCGGATTTTTTCTAAGGTTTGAATTAAAGGGTGAGTGGGGTTGACTTCGTTATCGCGATATGCTCCAATAATTAACAAATATTGGCTATCAGGGTCGCTCATCAGCAGTTGCATCAGTTTCAGGGAGGCTGAATCTGCCCACTGTAAGTCATCTAAAAAAAGCACAACGGGGTGCTGTGGCTGACAAAAGACTTTGAGGAATTGTTGGAAAACTCGATTGAAGCGGTTTTGTGATTCTGTTGGCCCTAATTGCGGCACTTCTGGTTGGGGGCCGATAATAAATTCTACTTCGGGAATGACATCAATAATGACTTGGGCATTGGGGATAAGGGCATCTAAGAGTTGATGTTTCCAATTGGCAATTTTTCCGGCATTTTCTGTGAGTAATTGGTTGATTAAGGCTTGAAAAGCGGTGATGATGGCTGAGTAGGGAATGTTGCGGTTAAATTGGTCAAATTTGCCGGAGATGAAGTAACCGCGTTGGCGGACTATGGGTTTGTGAACTTCGTTGACGATGGCGGTTTTGCCAATGCCGGAATAGCCGGAAACCAGGATCATTTCTGCGGTTGGTAGGGGCAAACCCCCCGTGGTTGCCCCATCCCCCGCGATTGCACCATCGGCATTGGGGGCGGGCACGGGGGCACCGCCCCTACTAATTCTTTCAAAGGCGGCTAGTAGTTCTATTACTTCTTTTTCGCGGCCGTAAAGTTTTTGTGGTATCAGTAACTTGCTACCTTTATCGCGGGTAGCAAGCACAAAAGGTGAGATTGTTCCCGTAGCCAGCAATTGATTTAAACAAGTTTCTAAGTCAAATTTTAATCCGGCTGCGCTCTGATATCTCTCTTCGGCATTTTTCGCTAACAGTTTCATGACGATATCAGAAATAACTTGAGGAATTTCTCTGATTTCACCAAGTGGTAACGGCTGTTTCGCTAAGTGACAATGGATTAATTCCATCGGGTCTTCAGTGACAAAAGGTAACTGACCCGCCAGCATTTCGTATAAAGTCACTCCTAAAGAATAATAGTCGCTGCGGTAATCTACCGAGCGGTTCATTCGCCCCGTTTGTTCTGGGGAGAGATAGGCTAGAGTACCAGCCAGTTCCGAGGGATTGCTAACAGCTTGATTCTCTTGTTGCAGGCGGGAGGATATGCTAAAGTCAGTGAGTTTAACTGCACCTGTGGCAGAGTTAATAATAATATTTCCCGGTTTAATATCTTTGTGAATAATCGAATGGCGGTGTAAATAATCTAAGGCATCTATTAAGATGATGGCAATTATCAGAACTTCTGTTAAAGGGAAGGTTTGGTTAGTAAGTAACTGGTCGATAGAGGAGCCGCCAAAATCTTCTAAAATCAGGGCAAAGCTATTACGATAGTTTTCTAAGCTATAGACTTTGGTGATACTGCCACAGTCTAGGGGTTGGGCAATTTTGTATTCATTTCTGAGACGGGTGACTTCTTCCAGGGTGGGGTACTCGGACTTGAGGAGTTTAACAATCGCAGGTTGTTGGTCGCGTTCCCGGTAGCCTCGATAAACCACACTTTTTACGCCGCTGTGAATTTCTTGTACAATGCGATATCCATTAAGTCCGAGCATAGTCTGTGCGCTAGTTGGTATTGTGCTTGTTGTGATATTAGCCTATCGGGAGTGAAAAGCCCTCTGTCATCGAAAAAGTCCGTAAAAATTCATATTTTGCACCACACCACGATCAAAAAGCTGTAGGGGCGGGTTCACCAACAAGATTTGGTGAAAATCAACGGCTCTTCCGTACTTATAGTGCTAAAATGTTAACAATAAAGTTGACAAACAAGTTTTACAGTCATAAAATATGAAAAAGTTAATGACCAACATACTAAATTTACCTGGCGTGATAGTAGAA
>NZ_JAUBQW010000267.1:0-2467 GCF_036701485.1 Microcoleus sp. Pol11C3
GGGCGGGACGCCCATCCCACAATAACAATTAAAATTGTAAGTTATTTAATTCGCGATCCTTAAAACTTTCGCGAGCAAAAGATCGGAACTGTTAAAATCATAAACCTAGGTGCGGGAGTGCGGGAGAAAGGCGGGCAAAAGAAACCGGATTTCTGGCGGCAGCATCAAGTTATCCGTTGAGGGGCTAGGAGTGCCACCCCTCAATCAAATTTAGTCGCAGAAGGGGTCATTAGGCTTGTGATTCGGGTGCAATCGGGTGAGTTAGATGCGAAAATGACCGGGAGCAATCCGTGGAGAGCTCAAGCTGTAGTATGATTTCTAATTGCACAAAGTGTTCTTGGGGCGATCGCCAATTTTTCACATCTCCAACTGAGCGACTACTATTGATTAAACAGTGTCCGCAATCTTTTAGATCAACTCACTATAACTTGCGAGCTGATTTGCCAAAATACTTAAGAACACTGAATGTGCAGTTTAAATTAGAGGTTATAGGCTAATGGCGCAGCGGAACGTATACTCGTCAAAGGGCGAGCCAGAGGATGCACAATCAGCAGAAGAAGTCCTCCACTCAGTAATGCAAGAACTGGACGCTTTGCATGAAAATGTCAAAGGCCAGTTAAATCAGGACATTACTCGGCTACAAACTGAAAAAAATCACCTGATTGAGGATATTGAAGACCTGCGGGAGCAATATCGCAAATTGCAGTCTCAGCAAATGGAATCTCTGTCGGGGCGATACATTCAGCAGCAGCAATTGTGGCTGAAGCAGTTGGCTCAAGTTTTGGCTCACAATTTGCAAGATTTGTTGGTGCAGCGGTTCAACGAACTCAGCGCTAACTCGGGAAATTCTCTCAGCAGCCCTATTCCTAGCGGCGAGTTCCCCATACCCCTGCCGCCGAGCAACTACGACGAACGGGCCTCGGAGTTGCTGGCAGCGCTGGATGAAAGGATAGATCGCAGTTTCCAGATACTGGAACAAGATTTGAGCAGCTATGAAAGCGAGCTTTCCGTGCGGCTCAACAATATGAAAACCCTGGAACTGCAAGGGGAAGAGTTGTTACAAAATCTCGTAAACCGCATCAGAGAAGAACTCGAATCAGAAGAAGAATATCTTGAGAATCCTTTCGATGCTCAAGATTCCTATGTCGAGGAATCAAATAATTCTGTTAATTCTGTCCGGCCGCAACTTCTGCAAGCAACACGTGTGGAAACGCCGCGAGAACCCGTGCCACAGACTTCTTCAGCGCCTGCTGCACCTGTTAAAGCATCTTCTCAAGTACAGACAGGTTTGGTTCTGGCTTTGTCTTCGGCGGTGGTATTGGCGCTGTTTAATGTTTGTTTAAGACTTCTGATTAAAGGCAAAAATCCTCGGATGGTTTTTGGGTTGTTTGAATTTCCGGGGGTGGTAACTCCAGGTTTGGGAAATTCTTTGTTGATTTTGTTGATGCGGCTGATCGTGGTGATGGCTTTGATGCCGATATTGGCGACATTTCTGTATCCTTCTGTGTGGAAAGATATTAGACGGTTGTTCCAGTCGGGCGATCGAGCTTTGTGGAGCAAGGTTTTAGGAAGCGCATTTTTTCTGTTTTTGTCTCAGGTTTTGATTTATTTGGCGATCGGCAATATTCCGGTGGGGATTGCGATTACGATTTTCTTTATTTATCCGATCGTCACCGTACTGGGTTCTTGGATATTGTTTGGTTCTCGCCCCAGCAGAGTCGGTTTTTTGGCAATATTCGGGATTACCGTAGGTCTGATTTTAGCTGGGTTGCCGAGTTTTGCGGGCCCAGCTCCCGGCGGCGGCAATGTTGGAGTGGGAGTCACGGCTGCACTGGCTTCTGGGATTACCTTTGCAGGTTACGTATTGGTGACGCAAATGCCTGCGGGCAAGCTGCACCCAATTCCTTTTAGTTTAGTTAATTTCGCCGCGATTTTTGTATTTTCCTCCCTGAGTTTGTGCGTGCCAGTGTCGGAAAATTTTTCTCCTAAAATTGACCAAAATGTTTGGCCTGGTTTGATTATGGGAGGGGTTGTTTTAGGGGTGCTGACGCTGTTTAGTTATCTTTTGAGTAATTTTGCCAGCCGCTTTGCGGGGGCCACCTTAGCGTCAATAATTGGCACTTTGGGGCCGGCGATGACCGCACTTTTTGCGTTTATAATTCTCAATGAGAAGTTGCAGCCTGTGGCAATTCTGGGCATGGCTGTGGTGACATTGAGCGTGGCTGCTATGAGTGTGGAACGCATGACGGCTCCTCAGAAGAAGGCTAGTTAAGGCAAGAATTTGGGCGATCGTCCATTCCCAAACCCGGTTTCTTCAAGAAACCGGGTTTGGGAATGCCGAGACAAGATCAATAGGCTTATTGCATAAATCTTTGATTAATAGGGGAACCGTCATTGGTGACAAGTTAAGAAGAGCGATAGAAAGTCAAGAGGGACTTTCTTAACAAGCTCAAACGTGTGAAACTCA